>NZ_QEWA01000038.1:0-126604 GCF_003390775.1 Thermobacillus sp.
CCAGTTCCTTTTTCGTGACGTCGGCAAACACACGGCTGAGTGTGGAGATGGATGGAGCTTCCCGATCAAGCGAAAGTCCGCACTGATAGCGGAACCGAAGGTCCGTGCTCAACCGATGATGCAAAGCCGTTAAGGTAGCGATTCCTTCAAGAGGGGCGGCCAGAAGCGCACGTAAAATGCCCTGTCTGCAATGTCCGTCGGCGCCTCGGGGTGAACGGCTTCTTAATTCCTTGGCATAGGGTCTGAGATCCAGTGAGCTAAAGAAGATTGGCAATCGCTCTTTTGACTGCATTTTTAGCAATTCCTCGAAGGAAAACAAGTTTTCTTGGAGAATATACATCGTGACTTCACTCCTTAAGTTTTCTTGTTTGGTCACTTGAAAACTTCTCCAAGTTGGGGTGAAGTCCCTTTTTTATGTCCGAAAATCCTTACAAATCAAGGCCTTGGATTATTGCAAAACGCTCAAACTGAAAAAATGTCCGTACTATATATAAGCATTTTAAAGATCGGGTTTATTACTTGAGGTTGTTACACGATTGATCACACGATGCGGGAGTTGATCGATTGTGGGTTCCATGTCAGCGAAGGCCGGGCACGGCGAAGCGGGCCGAAGGGTTGCCGGCTCGCTGCTGCGCTGGGTCCGGCGCTACACGCCGTATTATGTCGCCACGGCGCTGATCGTCAGCGCCGCTTCCTTTGTTCCGGTCGGTCAGGCGGAGGCGCTGCGCCGACTGTTCGACGCGGTGTACGAAGGATCCGTGCCGCAGCTTCGGCAGGCGGCGGCATTCTATGGCGCCGTGTTTTTCGGCGGCCTGATCGTGCAGGTCGCACGCACCTGGCTGTCGCAACGACTGTACAACCGGTCGACGCTCGAACTTCAGCGGGAGGTGCTGCGCCGCATGTTCCGGCTTGATCTGAGGTTGCTGAACCGCTGGCACGTCGGCGACCAGATCCAGCGGATCGGCGACTCCGCCGTGGCGGCGCAGGACGGGGTGAACCGGCAAATTCCGGCGCTCATCGAGCGGCTGCTGTCGGTCATCCTGCTGTTTGTCTACCTCACGGTGCAATCCTGGCTGCTGATGGCCGGGGCGATCGCCGTGGCGCTGCTGATGCCGCTGGTCTCCAACCTGCTGGCCAAGCCGATTTACCGCGAGCAACAGCGGGCGAACGAAGCTCAGGCCGCGCAGGATGCGCTGCTGCAGGACCAGATGCAGGGCGCCGAGACCGTCCGCGCGTTTCAATTGCGAGAACGGTTCAACTTCCGCTGGCGCGAAGCCGTTCGGCGGACCTTTCGGCATCGCCTGCGCGGCCATCTCTGGACCGCGGCTTCCGGCATCTCGATTTTCCTCGGCTACTGGCTCGGCATCGCGTATATTTTCATCGCCGGCGCGTTGCTATTTGCGGACGGCGCGATCGAGATCGGCGTCATTGCGGCATTCGTCATTTCCTATGAGCATCTGGTTCGACCGCTCTCCCATCTGATGAACATCTGGGCGGCCGTGCAGAATGCGTTGGCCCACGCGACCCGCGTGTTCGAACTGGCCGATCCGACCGAACGGATCGAGAAGCTGCCTGCGGAGACCCGCATGCTGCCGGATGAAGGGGATCTGGTCATTGAAGGGGTTACGTTCGGCTACGATCCCGTGCAGCCGGTACTGCGCGATTTGAACCTTACGGTTCGCCGGGGAACCGTGACGGCGCTCGTTGGTCCGAGCGGCCAAGGCAAGAGCACCTTGCTCAAGCTGATCATGGGACTATACGCGCCGAACGCCGGCCGGATCATGCTGGGTGGCGTGCCGATCGATGGCAGCACAAATGCTGATTGGAGACGCCGGGCGGCCTATGTGCCGCAGGACATCGGCCTGTTCGACGCGTCGGTCGCCGACAATATCCGGGCCGGGTTGACGCATCTGGCGACTGAAGACCTGGAGGAAGCGGCGAGGCTCGCACGGGCCGACGGCTTCATCGGGAAGCTGCCGCACGGATATGAGACCCGGCTGGGAGAACGCGGACAGACGCTGTCCGGCGGCGAGCGGCAGCGACTCGCCATCGCGCGCGCCTATGCGCGGAACCCCGAATTTCTGCTGCTCGACGAGCCGACGTCCGCCCTCGACGGAGATAACGAGCGCCTGATGCAGGAGACATTGCGCAGTCTGATGGCGGGGCGGACGGTGATCGTCGCGGCCCATCGGTTGTCGACGGTCCGGCATGCGGACCAGATCGTCGTTATCGACGAAGGCCGGGTCGTCGAGACCGGGACGCACGATGAACTGATGGCGCTCGGCGGTCGCTATGCCGAACTGGTGCGGGTCGGAACATGGGCGGACCTGGACGAGACGCATGCGCCGGAGGAGGGGATTGAACCGTGAGCAAGCCGGCAACTGCACAACCGGGATTGTCCGATATTTGGGCGCTGACATGGCGGGGGCTCGGCCCGCGCAAGCTGGCCTATATCGCCGGACTCATCCTCAGCCTGTCGCAGTCTCTCATCATGATGCTGGATCCGCTCATTGTCAATCTCGTGTTCAACGCGCTGGAAGCCCGGGATTTCGCGGATGTCAGGCTCATCGTCGCGGCCGGGACGGCGGTCTTTTTCTTCCTGATCGGAACCTTCCTCGTCGGCGAATATTTGAAGCAGCACGCGATGAACGAACTGAGCGCCAACCTGATGGCGCGGGCGGCGGACGAAGCGCAGCGGCTGCCGCTCGAGCACGCGCAATCGGTCCATTCATCCGATCTGGTGCAGCGGACGGAGCACGATACCCAACGGATGGTGGGCATCCTGAATCTCCTCCTCGACCGGATGGCGGACCAGGCCGCGATGTTCGTGATGGCCGCCGCCTATCTGCTCGTGATCAACTGGCGGATCGCGCTGCCGCTGCTGGCGGTATCGCCGTTGATTCTGGCCGCCGGTCATCTGATCCGCAAGCGGCTCAAGGCCATCGGAAACGAAGTTGCCTGGCAGGAAGCGGCCGTCCGCCAATGCCTGCAGGACGTGTTGCAGAATATGGAAATCGTTCGCGCGCTTGGTGCGGAGGACTGGATGATGGAGCGGTTCGTGCGGGAGAGGACCCGCCTGAACCGGCTCTACGCGCGCCGGACCTGGTGGCAGCAGGCCGTCATGCTGACGACGACCTCCCTCTCGAATCTGATTATTCTGGTCACCATTCTGATCGTCGGTTGGCTGGCCATCCGGGGAGAAATGGCGCTCGGCTCGCTGATGGTCTATTTCACACTCGTCTGGCGGATCAACAGCCCGCTGGAGAGCATCGGCCAGCTCTGGGGACAGGCGCAGGAGCAGATCGGCGCTTCCGGTCGCGTGTTCCGTCTGCTGGAGGCCGAGAAGGAGCCGGGCCCCACGGCCGGCAAAACGCACGCGCCATCCCCCGCGCAAGGCGGATTGACCATGAAAGGCGTTTCGTTCCGATACCGGCGGTTTGCGGAATCGCTGCTTCCCGTCGAGTCGCCGGCGGAGGATGACGAATGGACGGTTCGCTCCATCGACCTGGAGCTCAAGCCCGGCACGTTCACGGCGCTCGTCGGGCCGAGCGGCTCGGGCAAATCGACCGCGGCGAAGGCGGCCGCCGGCCTCCTGTTTCCGCAATCGGGGCAGATCCGCGTCTTCGGACTTGATCCCCGTGAAAATGCCGATGCGGCCCGCTCGCTTGTCGCCTACGTTCCGCAGACGCCGCACATGTTCAGCGGGACGATCCGCGACAATATCGCGATCGGCCGGCCCGGCGCGTCCGATGATGAAGTGACGGAAGCCGCCCGGACGGCCATGGCCCATTCGTTCATCGTGAATCTCCCGGACGGTTACGAAACGGTCATTCGCGAGCACGGACGGACGCTGTCCGGCGGACAGAAGCAACGGATCGCCCTGGCGCGCGCCATATTGTCCGGCCGGCCGGTCTGGATTCTGGACGAGGCGACTTCCGCGCTTGACGCGGAGACGGAGCGCGAAATCGTCGGGATGCTGCACCGGTTCAAGGCGCAGGGACATGCGATTCTGTTCATCGCGCACCGGCTCACCGCCGTGACCGGCGCCGACGAGATCATTGTCATGCGGGAGGGCGCCGTCGCGCAGCGCGGCACGCATGAACAACTGCTGCGGGACCCGAACGGTCTGTACCGGCGGCTGTGGGAGAGCTTCGAACCGACAGCGGCCGCTTCGCCTTGACCCTCCGCCTTGCAAGAAACCGCCGGTTCAATCCGAACCGGCGGTTGTTCTCACGTCCGTATTTTGACCCGGAACTTGTTCACAAGGCCGGGGAGATGGCCGAAGCTCGCATAACCGGTCCTTGCGGAACGGACAGGCGTTATTTCGCCGTGACGCCGCCCGGTGAATCGCTGACGGAACCGAGCGCTCTTATTCGTCACCGGCAAGCGGTTGACAACCCGTTTCGACGCAAATAGCGTCCCCCGATTCCGTTGCAATTCCGACAAGCCTTCATTGATCACAAATTAAGCCTGTCTGTTCCGTTGCAGACCGACTCCTCCGACTCCCTTGCCCCTTGCCTCCGAAGCACGTGCATGACGCGGCCGCCCGGAGCGGTACAATCGTCTCAGTATGCCCTAAAATCCGCGATTCCACCGGGGACGATGGCGTTGTCCGCCGCGCAACCCGGCTTACGAGCCGAACGACTTATCCGCGGCATTCTTCCTCCCCCCGCGCTTTCTCCGCCATTTCCAACCGATGTAGCCCGCCGTCAGAAGGATGAACGCCGCCAGGACGTACGCCTGGTACTCCTCGATCGCGTCCATCGCCGCATCCCGGTCGCCGGGGTAAAATTTGCCCACGCTGAGCAGCACGAACGTGGACGGTGCGATGCCGAGCATCGTGAGCAGCGTGTACAGATGCAGCTTCATTCTGGACATGCCGGCGATGAACGGCACCGCGTTGCCCAGATGAAGCGGGCTGGCAATCGCGACGCTCCAGATGCCATATTTGCTGAAGGCGGCGGACACCTGCTCCAGCTGCTGCCGGCGGGCCGGGCTGAGCCGCTTCATGATGCCGCTTCCCAGCGCATACCCGATGAAATAGGGGATATAACTGCCAATGGCGTACAGGGCGCTTCCCAACGCGGAGATCCAGGCGATCTCCAGCCACGTCAGATCCATCACAAACCCGACCGTCACGATGAAAAACGTCCCGATAAACGGAAACGCGCTTCCCTCGATGAACAGCGAAGCGAGCACGCCCCATACGCCCCAATCATTGAGCCATTCCAGCAATAACTCTGCCACGCGCGTTCAACCTTTCTTGTCGGACCTTGAGTCCGGCGCGGAATTTCACCCATTCATTATAGTACAGCGCGGCGCGGACCGCATCAGCCGCCGGTCCAGGCCGGCACGCGGACGATGAAGCGGGTGCCGGCGCCATGCTCGCTCTCGGCTTCGATCGTGCCGCCGTGCGCCTGCACGAACGCTTTCGCGATCGATAGGCCGAGCCCCATGCCGCCCGTGTCCCGCGACCGGTCATCGCCCGCGCGGTAGAACCGGTCGAAGATGTGCGGCAGATGCTCCGGGTCGATGCCCGGGCCTTCGTCGGCGATCTTCGCGCGCAGCATGCGGCTTGCTCCGCCGGCGGCGGGTTCGCCCTGCAATGCGATGATGATCGTGCCGCCGTCCGGCGAATGGCGCACGGCGTTCATGACGATGTTGAGGAACACCTGCGTCATCCGGTGCGGGTCGACATGCGCGTCGGGCAGATCCGGCGCCGCATTCACCCGGATTCCGATGCCGCGCGCCGCCGCTTCCGTCCCGGCCCGATCCGCGACCCGCCGGAGCAGATCGGCCAGGTCGATCCGCTTCCGGTCCAGCCGCAGCTTGTTCGCTTCGGCCAGCGACAGATGATGCAGATCATCGACCAGCCGGGTAAGGCGGATCAGCTCGTCCTGCTAGGGGAGGAGCGTCTCGGGACGGACCGCTTCGTCGCGCAGCTGCAGCTCTTCGAGCTGCCCCCGCATGATCGCGAGCGGCGTGCGCAGCTCGTGCGCGATGATCGCCGACGCCGAGCTGAATGATCTTCAGTCTCGCGGCTTCTTCATCATAGTAGTATAAGTCGCCGATTCGCACGCCATCCCGCTCGACCCGTTCGTGCACGCCGAACCGCCGGATCATCCCGGCGCTCTCGTCGCCGGCATGCAGAACGACGCTGCCGTCCGCCGAGACCAGCAGCACGCTGCTGTCCTGCCGTTCGCCGAGGATGGCGGCCTCCAGCCGGCGGCCTTGCGCGGCACGAAGCCACGAATTCCCGTGTTCGGCATAAGCGTTTGCGGCCTGCTCCGCGATCGCCCGCACCTCTTCGCTCCGGTCCGCGATCGGGATATGGATGATGACGCCGCGCACGACGGTCAGCGTCAGCAAGGCGAAATGAGCCCCATCAGCGCGATCAGGCCGGCCATGGCGAGAAACAGTCGTCTCCGGATCGTCATGCGCCGCCTCCGAACCGATAGCCGAATCCGTATACGGTCTGGATGAATGCCGGTTTCGACGGATCGTCCTCGATTTTCTTCCTCAGCTTGCTGATATGGGCGTCGACGGTTCGCTCATCGTTCAGGTAATCGTCCTCCATCGCGGCCTGCAGCAGTTGAAGCCGGCTGTAGACGATGCCCGGTCTGGCCGCCAGCGCGGTGAGCAGCCGGAATTCGGTCGGCGTCAGGGCAATTTCGACCCCGCGCTTCCAGACGCGCATCTGCGACTCCGAGATCGTGAGGTCGCCCCGCTTGAGCAGCTTGTCCTGCGGCTCGCCGCGCCCTTCCAGCCGCCGGATCAGCGAGCGGACGCGGGCGTGCAGCTCGCGCAGCGAGAACGGCTTCGTCACATAATCGTCGGCGCCGACTTCCAGGCCGATGATTTTGTCCGTCTCATCGGCCCGCGCCGTCACCATGACGATGCCCGCGTTGCTTGTGCGGCGCAGCTCGCGGCAGACGTCGATGCCGCTCATCTTCAACATTTCCGCATCCGTTCTTCATATTTTCGCAACAATCATTTGCTACGTTAACGGCAATCCATGCGGAAAGGAAGATGTGCAAGATGAATAACGAGAAAAGGACGCGCGTTATGCGCAGCGGCTTTGCCGCCCTCGCCTGGCTGCTGACGGCCTGCATCGCCGTCCAGACGCTGCTGGCCGGAGCGGCGGTCTTCGTCGATCCGGCGTACTGGCGGAGCCACGTTGTATTCGTCCGCATCCTGGAATGGCTGCCGGTCCTCTTGCTGATCCTCGCGTTCCCGGGCAGATTCGCCGCCGCAATCAAATGGCGGGCTGCGGCGCTGTTCGGCCTCGTGATCCTGCAATACATGACGGCCAACATTCCGGGGATCGGCCTGTTGCATCCGGTCATCGCGCTGTTCATGTTCATGCTGGCCTGGCGGACGGCCGTGGCCGCGATGCGTCCGTAATCCGCATGCTTAGGATTCCCTCGTTCCGCTCTTGCGGCGGTGCTTCGGCAGAGTTATTGCAGCGGATCTTCGGAAAAAACCGTAAGGAATAATGTCAAATTCGTATAGGTTTGCGCCGAATAACCCACTATAATGGATAATGTAACCGATTACGAGGCATGAGAGGGAGAGAAGACTGTGAGGATGACGTTTCGCTGGTACGGCGAAGGCAACGACACGGTCACGCTGAGACAGATCCGTCAGATCCCCGGCGTCGAAGGCATCGTCTGGATGCTGCACGACGTGCCCGCCGGGGAAGTGTGGCCGATGGACAAGATCCGGCACTACAAGAAACTGGCGGACGAATACGGCTTTCACATCGAGGTCGTTGAAAGCGTAAACGTTCACGAAGATATCAAAATGGGGCTGCCGTCGCGGGACCGGTACATCGAAAATTACATCCAGACGATCAAAAACCTGGCGGAAGTCGGCGTGAAGGTGATCTGCTACAATTTCATGCCGGTGTTCGACTGGATGCGCACGGATTTGTTCAAAGAGATGGAAGACGGGGCGACGGCGCTCTTTTTCGAAAAAGCCAAGATCGACAACATGGATCCGCAGGAACTGATCCGCAAGATCGCCGAGATTCCGGACTTCACGATGCCCGGCTGGGAGCCGGAGCGGCTGAAGAAGGCCGGTCCGACGATCGAGGCGTACCAGAGCATCACGGAGGAAGATCTGTTCCGCAATCTGGAGTACTTCCTGAAGGCGGTCGTTCCGGTCGCGGAGCAGTATGACATCAAAATGGCCATCCATCCGGACGATCCGCCGTGGTCGGTGTTCGGCCTGCCGCGCATCATCACGAACCGGGACAACATCCGCCGCGTGCTGGACATGGTGGACAGCCCCTCCAACGGCATCACGTTGTGCAGCGGATCGCTCGGCGCGAATCCGGCGAACGACATCCCGGCCATGATCCGCGAGTTTGCGGGACGCATCCCGTTCGCGCACATCCGCAACGTGCGCGTGTATCCGAACGGCGATTTCATCGAAACGTCGCACCGCTCAAGCGACGGCTCCGTCGACATTGCCGAAGTGGTGCGGGCCTACCATGAGACCGGGTTCACGGGATACGCCCGTCCGGACCACGGACGCCACATCTGGGACGAGCAGTGCCGGCCCGGATACGGGCTGTACGACCGCGCGCTCGGCATCATGTACCTGTGGGGCGCCTGGGATGCGCTCGAACGCGTGAAGAAGGGATGAGGATATGCTGCCGATCCATGATAATCTGAAGGGCAAAGTCGCCGTCATCACCGGCGGCAGCGGCGTGCTCTGCTCGGCGATGGCGAGGGAGCTCGGCCGGCAGGGCGTGAAGGTGGCGATTCTGAACCGGACGGCGGAGAAGGGCGAGGCGGTCGCCGAAGCGATCCGCCGGTCGGGCGGCGAAGCGATCGCCGTTGCATGCGACGTGCTGGACGCAGCCGGCGTCGCGGAGGCGGCGGCCGTCGTCGCGGATAAGCTCGGCCCGTGCGACATTCTGATCAACGGGGCGGGCGGCAACCATCCGAAGGGCATTACGACGAATGAAATTTTCAAACCGGAAGATTTCGGCAAGGAAGGCGTGACGACGTTCTTCGATCTGACCCGCGAGGGCATCGAGTACGTCTTCAACCTGAACTTTATCGGATCGCTCCTTCCGACGCAGCATTTCGCGAAGCAGATGCTCGGCCGGGGCGGCGTCATCATCAACATTTCGTCGATGAGCGCGCCGAGTCCGATGACGAAGGTGCCGGCCTACAGCGCCGCCAAAGCCGCCATCGAGAACTTCACGCAGTGGCTGGCCGTCCACTTCGCGGAGGCCGGCATCCGCGTCAATGCGATCGCGCCCGGCTTCTTCCTGACGGAGCAGAACCGCAGCCTGCTGACAAATCCGGACGGATCGCTCACGGAGCGGGCGCATAAAATAATCACGCATACGCCGATGCGCCGGTTCGGCCAGCCCGAGGATCTGCTCGGAGCGCTGCTGTGGCTGGCCGACGATGCGACGGCGCGGTTCGTTACCGGCATCACGGTTCCCGTCGACGGCGGGTTTCTGGCATATTCCGGCGTGTAATCCGCATGCGTCAGCCATCCCGGAAGGGGTGGCTGCAATTGCGCTTGATTAAGGAGCCCGCGGCGCGGACAGGATGGAGGAATGGATATGATCGAGATTCGCCGGATGAGAGCGGAAGACGCCGGCATGATGCGGGAAGTTTTCCTGAAGCACGGCATTCGCCGGGATGAAGATTACTATGCGCGATGTTGGCGGGAGGACGAGGCGGGCGCGCGCATCACGCTGCTGGCGTTCCGGGACGGCGAATATGCGGGAAGCCTGCACCTGCTGGCGCGATCCGATTACCCGTACTTCGCGGAGAACGGCATTCCGGAGATCAACGACTTCAACGTGATCCCGCCGATGCGGCGGCAGGGCATCGGCGACGCGCTGCTCGACGCCGTCGAGAAGATCGCGCTGGAGAAGTACGGGATCGTCGGCATCGGCGTCGGACTGACGGCCAGCTACGGCCAGGCGCAGCGGCTGTACGCCCGGAGAGGGTATATCCCGGACGGCCGGGGGGTCGTGTATAAAGGCCGGCCCGTTCCATTTGGCGAGCAGGTCCCGGTGGATCACGACCTCAATCTGTTCTTCACGAAGACGGCGGAACGGTTGTGAAACGGTCTGCTGCGTTTTTTGCGGAGCCGACGGGGATTTTGGGGCTGTCGTAAATTGTGGAGCTTGTGGAGCGGAGGTAAGGCAGGACAATGCTGGTCTCGCTGCGTGCCCGGGACGAGGTGTTTGACCGTCCCGAATTTTTGCAGGACGAGGCGCGATTCCATCTGCTGGGCCAGCTCAGCGGTTTTTCGGATGCGCTCAGGATCAAATCGAGCGACGGCATGCTGCTCTATGCGCAGACGCCGGGCCGCAACGGCTGGCTGTGGGTGGACCCGTTCGCGGCGGAGGATGCCCGGCGCTCGCGCATCTGCGAGCTGGCGGAACGGCTCGACGATGTCGATCTGCCGGGCGTGATCGGCGATCCCGCCGCCGCGCGGGCGTTCGCCGACGCCTATGCGGCCAGGCGGCGGATGGCCTGGACGGAACGGCTGACGCTGGTGCCGTACGAGTGCCGGGCGCTGCGCCTTGCGGCATCCGCCGAAGGCTGCCTCCGCAAGGCCGGAAGCGCCGACCGGTATACGGCCGCCCTCTTTCTCGCCGGGTTCTCGCGGGACGCGTACGGCGAGCGCGTTCCCGCGTTCACGCAGCTTCCGGCGGCGGACCGGATGATCGAGGCGGGCGAACTGTTCTTCTGGACGGACGGGGACGAATGCGTGGCGATGGCGAACATCGCGTACCGCTCGGCGCGCCACGGGCGCATCAACGCGGTCTATACGCGGCCCGATGCGCGCAAGCGGGGCTACGGCAGCGCCATTACCGCGGAGCTGACGCTCAAGCTGCTCGATGAAGGCCTGACGCCGATCCTGTACGCCGACGCCGCCAATCCGGGGTCGAACCGGATGTACCGCCGGATCGGATATGAGCCGCTCCGGCCGATCGTCGAGATCGGCTTCCACCGGGAGTGGAGCGCATGACAAAAATCAGGAGGGAGACGGCGGCGCGCCGTCTCCCTCCTGATTAATGCTTTACGTATCGGCCGGGCAGTCCGACAGCTCCCAGCCGCGGGCGGACGGCCGGGCGGTGAACCGGCGGATCGCGCCGCATTCGTCCTCGGCTTCGACGAGCAGCCGCCCGCCCGGCTCGGGCCGGATGGTGTGAATCTCGCCGTCCGGCATCCGCTCCGTAACGAGCGGCGCCAGCACCGGGACGAGCGCGTCCTCGAGCCACATCCGCTCCAGATGCCAGAGGGGCGGATCAAGCGGCGGCGGGTAGCCGTCCGCCGGCGCGCCCAGCGCCCGGGCGAGCGCTTCCGGCTCGTTCGGCAGCGCCTTCGCCGCGCCGACGGCTGCCGTCCACCTGAGGCAGAGCTCGACGGTCCGCACAATCTCGTCATACTCGAGCGAGCCGTTCGCGTAACGGATCTCGACCGTTCCGTTGTCGTACCAGGCGCGGGCGTTGATGCCGCACCGGTGCGACTGCGGCCGCCCGGGATTGTGAAGCGCATTGCTGCCGGGCCGCGCCGCGTACCGCGCGCGCATTTCCGGCGTCACCGGCGGGCAGAAGACGAGCCGGTGATCGGCCGTGCGCATCAGCCGGCGCAGCGCGTCCTGCGTGCCCAGCGCCGCGTCGAGCAGCGGCGCGATGATGGATTCGCCCCAGGCCGACAGGTCGACATGGACATGGAGGCCGCAGCTCCAGTTCGCGGCCGCGCCGGTCGCCTTGAGCCGTTCCGTCATCAGACGGATCTGTTCCCGCTCATCCCAGGCGAGCGGCGGCGACGTCAATTCCGCTCCCGACGGCATGCCCCGTTCGTCAACCTGCAGTTCGTTCGTGAGCATCGACCATCCGGCCGGCAGCTCCACTTCCAACGGCTTGCCTTCAACGAACTCGATTTCCACGCCGCAGCGCAATCTTTTCCAATCGACATTAAGCGGGTAAGTCACTCCCTTTCATCCTCTCCGGTGTCTGATGGGGGTTCCAGGTCGACTTCCGGCGAGGAGGGGCACGGGATTACCAGGGGATTTTCATCATCGGCATGCCGCATCCTCCCTCGTCTTTGATGCGCATATCAACCATTTCGATGCGGAGGCGCAAAAACCTCTCTGGTATAAAACGGCTAAAATTGTTTTTTCGCTGCCAGTCCGAACCTTTGGCTGGTACAATAAAATTGTCGGGCCGACAAATCTGGATGAAAGGAGTTGATCCAGGCAATGCGGACAATGACAGAGGTGGCGAACGGTTAATCCGGATGCCGCCATGAACCGGGGGGCCGAAAGGCCTCCCTCCTTTATTTGGCGAATGGGACAGCGAGCGGCAGCTTGCCTGCTGAAAATGCTTTCAAGTATACTGGAATGGCAGACGGTTGAAAGGAGTGCGTTTCCATGCGCATCGAACAGGCGGTAGACCGGTAACCTTACAGCTTCGGCACGGGACAAACGAACAGTATACAGATTCGGCCGGATGGCGCAAGCCGCTTGATGCGGGCGGCTTCCGGCGGAACGGCAGCTGTGGAGCGGTCTCGTCCACGGTTTTTTTGTTTCACCCGCAATCCGCCCGGGGCGGATGCGAATTTTGCGAAAGGAGGATGAACCATGCTAACGCCATTTCGGATTGTCGGCATGAGCGGCGCTGCGGCAGCCGCCGAGGTGATGGAGAAGACGGCTTTTGGTTTGTTCATGAACGGGGAGGATTCGGGCTTTGAATTACAAAAATGGAAGAGATGTGCTTCCCCCTGGTCTGCTCTCCGAACTGCAGAAGTATATCCAGGGGGAACTGATCTATATCCCGAAACCGGCGAGCAAGCGGGCCGGCTGGGGCGAACTGAGCGGCGCGCGGAAATGGCTGGCCGAACGGAACCGGCAGATCATCCAGGACTACATGAGCGGCCGGTCGATCGCGGAGCTGGAACGGAAGTTCCATCTGTCCGCCCAGAGCATCCGCAAGATCGTCGGAAAATCGCGCCGAACGGCGAAATGATCACCAAACGGAAAACGCGGCTTTCAGGCTGCGTTTTTGTTTTGCCTCCCTTCCATCAATCCCCTGCCGCGGAATTCGCCGTTTCGATTGCAGGCCGCACGGCCGGTCAGTTATACTAGGAAAGTAATTTTACCTTTTAATGGAGGAAAGCAACATGGCTGAAACGATCAAGATCGGCGTCGTCGGGTACGGCAACCTGGGGCGCGGCGTTGTCCAGTCGATCAGGCAAAATCCGGACATGGAACTGGTTGCGGTATTCACGCGGCGCGATCCGGCGCAAATGAACGGGGAAGCGGGCATCCGCTTTGAACATATTTCCGCAGCCGAGCAGTACAAAGGCCGCATCGACGTCATGATCATGTGCGGCGGATCGGCGACGGATCTGCCCGAACAGACGCCGGCGATGGCGGCAATGTTCAACACGGTTGACAGCTTCGACACGCATGCGCGGATTCCGGAGTTCTACGAGGCGGTTGACGCGGCGGCGCGCAAAGCCGGCACGGTAAGCGTCATCTCGACCGGCTGGGATCCGGGGCTGTTCTCGCTCAACCGCCTTCTTGCGGAAGCCATCCTGCCGCAGGGCAAGGAATACACGTTCTGGGGCAAAGGGGTCAGCCAGGGTCATTCGGACGCCATCCGCCGCGTGCCCGGCGTGAAAGCCGGCGTTCAGTACACGATTCCGTCCGTCGAGGCGATCGAGCGCATCCGTTCGGGTGAGACCCCGGATCTTTCGACCCGGGAGAAGCATACCCGCCATTGCTATGTCGTGGCCGAAGAAGGCGCGGACAAAGCGGCGATCGAGAAGGCGATCGTCACGATGCCGAACTATTTTGCCGACTATGACACGACCGTCACGTTCATTACGGAAGAAGAACTGCGCCGGGACCATGCCGGCATGCCGCACGGCGGCTTCGTCATCCGCAGCGGCGTCACGGGTCAGGGAACGAAGCAGATCATCGAATTCAGCCTGAAGCTGGAGAGCAATCCGGAGTTCACGGCGAGCGTGCTGGTTGCCTATGCAAGAGCGGCGATCCGCCTGCATCGGGAAGGGCAATCGGGCGCGAAGACCGTATTTGACATTCCGTTCGGTCTCCTGTCGCCGAAATCGCCGGAGGAACTGCGCGCAACGCTGCTGTAACGCGGCGTTACGGAAGGTTTCCTAACATTAATTAGGCGTTTGTGTGAACCGATGTAACATTTTAGTGTTACGTAGGTTCACATTTTTTATGGAAAAAATAGTAATAAATTCATTTAATCGTGTTCGAAAAAAAGATTTATTGGCAATCCGGGCGGTCTATGCATTAGACTGTAGACTATCGCTGCGAGAGTGCAAATAAACAGCGGGATAATGCAAAGGAGAGTGAACGGATGAGCACGATTTTGTCAGATGAGAGCATGACGCAAGCCAAGGCGTATGTGGAGAAAGTTTACAAAACCGTCATCGCGCGTAACCCTTACGAAAGTGAATTCCATCAGGCGGTGAAGGAAATCCTCGAATCGCTCACGCCGGTGTTCGCGAAAGAGCCGCATTACATCAAGCACGGCATTCTGGAGCGGATCGTCGAGCCCGAGCGCGTCATCACCTTCCGGGTACCGTGGGTTGACGACAACGGCAACGTGCAGGTGAACCGCGGTTTCCGCGTACAATTCAACAGCGCGCTCGGTCCGTACAAGGGCGGACTGCGCTTCCACCCGTCCGTCAACGCGAGTATCATCAAGTTCCTCGGCTTCGAGCAAATCTTCAAGAACGCGCTCACCGGCCAGCCGATCGGCGGCGGCAAGGGCGGCTCGGACTTCGACCCGAAGGGCAAATCCGAACAGGAGATCATGCGGTTCACGCAAAGCTTCATGACGGAGCTGTACAAGTACATCGGTCAGGACGTCGACGTGCCCGCGGGCGACATCGGCGTAGGCGCGCGGGAGATCGGCTACATGTACGGCCAGTACAAGCGCATCCGCGGCAGCATCGAAGCCGGCGTGCTGACGGGCAAGGGCGTCGGCTACGGCGGCAGCCTGGGCCGCACCGAGGCGACGGGATACGGCTGCATCTATTTCGTCGAGGAAATGCTGAAGTCGAAGGGGCTCAGCTTCAAGGACGCGACGGTGGTCGTCTCCGGCTCCGGCAATGTCTCGATCTATGCGATCGAGAAGGCGCAGCAGCTCGGCGCGCGCGTCGTCGCGTGCAGCGACTCGAACGGCTATGTCTATGACCCGCAGGGCATCAATCTCGCGACCGTGAAGCGGATCAAGGAAGTCGAGCGGAAGCGGATCCACGAATATGTGAAAGAGCATCCGCATGCGACCTACACCGAAGGCTGCGAAGGCATCTGGTCGATTCCGTGCGACATCGCGCTGCCGTGCGCGACGCAGAACGAAATCTCCGAAGCGTCCGCCCGGCAGCTGGTGGCGAACGGTGTCAAGGCGGTCGGCGAAGGCGCGAACATGCCGTCGACGCTCGAAGCGATCGACGTCTTCCTGAAGAACGGCGTTCTCTTCGGACCGGCCAAGGCGGCCAATGCCGGCGGCGTTGCCGTCTCCGCGCTCGAAATGTCGCAGAACAGCATGCGCCTCTCCTGGACGTTCGAGGAAGTGGACGCGAAGCTGCATCAGATCATGAAGAACATTTACGAGAGCAGCGTGAAAGCGGCCGAAGCTTACGGCCATCCGGGCAACCTGGTCGTCGGCGCCAACATCGCCGGCTTCAAGCGGGTGGCGGACGCCATGATCGCGCAAGGCGTGGTATAATCCATCTTCATATTCTTCTCCCTTCGGGTGCGGTTGACGACCGCACCCGATTTTGTTATGGTCTGGGTAACAGGGGCATTCCGCCGCATCGGCGGAATGCCTTCGTCCATCTCAAGCTGTTTTGGAGGGGATTCGGATGAGGACCAGGGTTCATGGAAGATCTTTGGCGGCAAAGGACGGGATCTACAATGAACCATAGCGCATGGATCAACCCGCGGACGAAACGTGAGAAGGATACGAAGCCGCTCTTTCAGACGGAAGTTTGGGAGTGTGTGAGCGACGACTGTCCCTGCTGGATGCGCAAAGGGCTCACGTTCGAAGAGCAGCCGAAATGTCCGCTGTGCGGCTCGCCCATGACGCCCGGCGTGCGGATGCTGCCGCGCGTCAGCGACAAGGAGCCAAGGTGAGCGTCAGAATCAGGCCTGCCGGTGACGGCGGGCCTTTTTTGTCGCAGTTGTGACGGTTGGCCGGACGTTGTTGCAGTTGCGCCGGTGATCTTTTATAGTGGTAGTTACTTGAAAGAGGGGACGATTATGCGAGGAATTCGTGTGCCGCTCTGGCTGGCGGCGCTGCTCATCGCGCTGCTCGCCGCGGGCGGGCGGGCGGACGCGCACGCCGTGCTGGAGCGCTCCGCGCCGGAGCCCGGGGAAAGGCTCGCAACGGGCCCGGGCGAGGTCAGACTTGAATTCAACGAGCCGGTCGACGCGTCGATCGGCTTCCTGCGGGTGCTCGGCAGCCGGTCGGAACGGGTGGCGGACGGCGACCCGGCAGTCGAAGCCGGCGGCCGCACGCTCCGGCTATCGCTGCCCCGGCTCGGCGAAGGATTGTACACGGTGACCTACCGCGTGCTGTCGGCCGACGGCCATCCGGTCGAAGGCTCCTATGTGTTCGTTGTCGGCGATCCGCCCGAAGCGATCGACGCATCGGTTTTTGACCTGCACCGGCAGCTCGGGCATGAAGGACACGGGGAAGGAGCCGCGACGCAGCTGTCGACGGGGGAGTTTCTTCTGTACGTCGTGCGGGTTTTCTATTTCGGCGCGCTGCTGTCGGCAGCCGGATGGTTCATCTGGTCGGCCTGGGCGCCCCGGCGTTCGCGGTCGTTCGATGCCGGATTCCGCGACTGGAGCAGCCGGTGGGGATTGTGGACGGCGCGCGCTTTCCTCGTGGCAGCTCTCCTGTATGTATTCTTTCATGCCACGGAATTGATGGAGGGACAGCCGGGCTCCGAGTGGGGAACACTGTTCCTCGAGACGAATATCGGCCGCGGCTGGGCGGTCCTGTTGGTGCTGGCGCTGCTCGGCCCCCTGGCCCGGACCGCGTCGCGCGCGGTCGGCCTCATATGGGCCGGCGCGCTGCTGCTGGTCGAGAGCATGTCTGGACATGCCGCTGCCTATGAGCCGGCCTGGCTGACGATCGGCACGGATTTCATCCATTTGGCGGGGGCGGCCGTATGGGCCGGCGGCCTGGCGATGCTGGCGGGCCTATGGCTTGCGGATCGGAAAGAAGCGGCGCGTTTCGCGGCGGTGTTCAGCGGACCGGCGCTCTGGTCGATGATCGCGCTGGCGGCGAGCGGTCTCGTCACCGCGTGGATGTTCCTGCCGGGCCCGGACTATCTTTTCTACACCGGCTGGGGCACCCTGCTGCTGGTGAAGACGGGGCTCACGGTGCTGGCCGCGCTGGCGGGTGGCGCGATCCGGCTGCGGATGCGGCGGGGCGGCATGCCGCAGGGCGCGCTGCTGAAAGCCGATGCCGCCGTCATGGCCGCAATCGTGATCATCGTCGGCCTGTTCACCCATATCAGCCCGCTGCCGGCGAACGAACCGGTCTACGCCCACAAGATGGGCGAGGACATGCATCTGACGCTGCGCGTGTCGCCGAATGTTCCGGGGGACAACCGCTTCACCGTCAAGGTGTGGCTTCCGGAACCGGTCGGCGAGCCGAAGTCGGTCGTGCTGCGGCTTCGTTCGGAAGACCGGCCGGAAGCGGGGCCGATCGACGTGCCGCTCGAGCGTTACGAAGACGACGAGTTCGACCAGTTCTCCGGATTCGTCAAGACGGCGTACCGGGCGGAGGGGCCGTATCTTCCGTTCGCGGGGAAATGGACGGCGGAAATCCGCGTGACCGACAGCGAAGCCAACGAGAAGGTCCATCGCGAGACGTTCCGGAACTACTGATCGCCGCGGGGTGTTGCGATGAAGCTGTCATACCGAACGATCAAGCATCTGATCCTCTGGACGCCGACGATCACGATCGGGCTGTGGGAGTACCTGCGGCATACGGTGCTGCTGCCGTACGTGTCCATGGATCTCGGCAATTTGCTGGCGCCCGTGATCGTGTTCATTGTGACGGTGACGCTGCTGAGAAAACTGTTCGCGAAGCTTGAAGCGACGCAGGAAGAATTGCAGCGGGAGCGCATGCTGAAGGCGGCGCTCGAGGAGCGGGAGCAGCTCGCGCGGGAACTGCATGACGGCATCTCACAGTCGCTGTTTCTGTTGTCCGTCAAGCTGGACAAGCTGGACCGGGCGGATTGCAGCGAAGCGGCCCGCGAAGTCAGCGCGGGAATCCGCGAAACGATCCGCCGCGTCTACGACGACGTCCGCCAGTCCATTGCGAACCTGCGCACACTGCCGGCGCCGGGCGATTTCTCGTGGATGGCGTCCGTCGAAGCGCTCGGCGGCGAAGCGGCGGATGCCGGCATCCGGTTCGAGTGCGAAGGCCGGCTGCCGGACCGGCTGCTGACGAACAAGGAGAAGGTGGAGCTTCTCGCGATCGTGCGCGAAGCGGTGCTGAATGCGCGCAAGCATGCGAATGCGCGGACGATTCGCGTGACGATGGAACCGTCGGAAGGCGGGGGGTTCAGGTGCGAGATCGCGGACGACGGCGTCGGGCTCAACGAGTCGGACCTCAAGGCGTTCGACCGGTACGGAATCCGGATGATGCGCAGCCGGGCCGAAGAGATGGGCTGGAGGCTTGAGATCCGGTCTGCGCCCGGCGGCGGCACGACGGTGACGGTGGAGAAGGAGGATCGCGCGGCGCGGGATGACTCGCCGCGGACGAGGCTGGCATTTCACGAAAGGCGGAAAGGCGGAAGCAGGGCATGACGGCGTATGAAGGAAACGGCGCATCCGGCGGCAGCCGGCATCGCGTCCTGATCGTCGACGATCATCCGCACGGACGCGAAGGGATGCGGGACATCCTGGAAGCGGAACCGCGTTTTGAGGTCGTCGGCGAAGCGGCGTCAGGCGAGGAAGCGCTCGAAGCGGTCCGGCGCCTCGCGCCGGACATTGTGCTGATGGATGTGAACATGCCGGGCATCAGCGGGCTGGAGGCTGCGCAGATGGTCAAGCGCTGGGCTCCGGATGTCCGCATTGTCATGGTCACTGCGCATGACGAACCGGCGTTTCTGTTCGAAGCGCTGCGCTGCGGGGCGCAGGGCTTTCTGCCGAAGAACGTCCGGCCGTCCGTATGGCTGGACTATTTGCGTTCCATCGCGAATGACGAGACGCCGATGTCTTCGGAGATCGCCCGCATGCTGCTGAAGACGTTCACCGGCGGCGGGGTGCCGGGCGATGCCGCGGATGAAGGTGCCGCGGATCGGTGCGGGAACGCGGCGGACGCGGACCGGCCGCCGCGGCGGTCGTGGCTGTCCCGCAGGGCGCCATCCTCGCCTACGCCTTCCGCGCCGCAGTCCCGCGCCCGCCGGACGGCCTGCATTCTGACGCCGCTGACTGCCAGGGAGCGGGAAGTGCTCGAGCGCGTTGCAAGCGGCGAGTCGAACCGCGAGATTGCCGCAAGGCTAGGCCTGTCGGAGCATACGGTGAAGAATCATTTGAAGAACATTTTGCAGAAGCTGCATCTCGACAACCGGGTGCAGCTTGCGCGGTATGCGTATGAGACCGGCATTGTCGGCCGGGACGGAGGCGACGGGCCCGGGTCCGGCGGATCGGATTGAGCGCGACGCTGTGCACTCTGCAGGCGGCGCTTCTATGCGAGTGTCCGGTTGAACTTCCTCAACAGTTCTCCAAACTGATGACATTCCTCCTCGGAGCAACTCTCAAGCAGCTCCGCCAACCGGTCCAATCACGCTTGCTTGTGCAGGAATAATTCCCGGGTTCCCGTTTCCGTGAGCTGCAGCAAAAAAGATCTCTTGTCGGAAGGGTCCGGCGTTCGGCGTTCGGAAAATATATCCTTTCCTTTCGAGCGTTGCCGTCTGTCTGCTGGCTGTCGAGATGTCCAAACGGAAGGCGTCTGCCAGATGTTTCCGTGTTGTTTATCGCGCTGTCGTACAACCAGGTGAAGCACGTCGATCGCGTCCAATCCGCACACTGAGTCAGGAATCATCCGTTCCATTTTCCGATCCTGCCGGCAGTCAGACGCAAATTTGCAACATTTATAGCCCTTTCGCGTCATGTCCCCGTCCGTCCGGCGCGCTAAACTGGGAAAGGATGTCAACCGGAAAGGACGGGATTTGATTTGATGAAACGAATCATGGCGCTGACGGCGGGGATCGCCGTATTCCTGCTGGCGGCATTGCCGGCTTCGGCGCATGTGACGATCTGGCCGAACGAAGTGGAACAGGGAGCATACGTGGTGTTCACGGTGCGCGTTCCCAGCGAGAAGGAAGGGACCGAGACAACCGCCGTGCACGTTGTGTTCCCCGAAGCCGTGAACATTACCCGTTTCGAACCGAAACCGGGCTGGACCGTCGAGTTCGAACGAAACGCGGATCAGGTGATCACCGAGGTGTCGTGGACGGCTGAACCCGGACACGGACTGGATGTCACCGAGTTTGCGGAGTTCCGCATGTCCGGGCGCGTGCTGCCGGACGCCGACACCGAAAGTCTGCTCGTCTGGAAGGCGTACCAGACGTACGCGGACGGCAGCGTCGTCGAGTGGATCGGCGCTCCGGATACCGATTCGCCGACCCCGGCGCCGGCAATCGCCGTCGTGCCGGGCAACCCGGCCGATGACGGCCACGGCCACGGCGGGGAAACGCAGGCATCGGCTTCGTCTTCTTCGGCGAAGGAGGACGTTTCATACGACGCGCTGATCGTGGCGCTGATCATCGTCGCGTGGCTGCTGTCGATTACGGCGCTTACCCTGTCGCTGGTGCTTTTGCTGCAAAATCGCCGGAAGCAGCATTCCGCAAGGTAAGCCGTGCCCTGCAAAACGGGCGCCCGCACTTGCAAACCGAATCGGATTGTCTATAATAGAAATCAATGTTATCCAGCCAAATGCCATGACGGAGACAAGTAAGCAGCACTGGCCGCACAGGGAAGGGATGCCGGAGACTGAGAGCGTCCTTGCGACAACCGGCTGCCGAAATTCCCTCCGTAGCAGGCCGCTGAACGGGATGCCGATCACACGCAAATGCGGCGCCCCAGTAGGCTGTGCCCGGCGCGGTCCGTTATCCGCACATGAGCAGCCGTCGGCGGCGATCGCGAAAAGCGGTGCAAGCCGAACACGGCAAGCATGCGCACGGCCCCATCGAACCGGCCATATCTGCGCGCTTGTCCCGGCTGGAATAAGGGTGGTACCACGGTCCTCTCGTCCCTTGCGGGGCGGGAGGCTTTTATTTTGCACCCTGATATCAAGCCTGATCTGGAGGTATCGAATCGCGATGAAGGAACGTCTGGAGGCGCTTCGCGATGAAGCGCTGCGGGAGTTGGCCGAGGCCGCCGATCCCGCCCGTCTGAACGACCTCAGGGTCAAATATCTCGGCAAGAAAGGCGCGCTCACCGAAATTTTGCGCGGCATGGGCAGCCTCTCCGCCGAAGAGCGTCCGGTCGTCGGCCAGATCGCCAACGAAGTGCGGGGGGCGATCGAACAGACGATCGAAGAGAAGCAGCGGCTGTTCCAGGAGCAGGAGACGGAACGCCGGCTCAAGGCCGAAACGATTGACGTCACGCTGCCGGGCCGGAAACTGCCGACAGGCGCCATCCACCCGCTCACGAGAGTGGCGCGCGAGATCGAGGACGTGTTCCTCGGCATGGGCTATACGATCGCGGAAGGGCCGGAAGTCGAGACGGACTTCTTCAACTTCGAGGCGCTCAATCTGCCGAAGGACCATCCGGCGCGCGACATGCAGGATTCGTTCTATATCACGGACGAGATTCTGCTCCGCACGCAGACGTCGCCGGTCCAGATCCGCGCAATGCAGGCGATGAACGGGCAGACGCCGCTCAAGATCATTTGCCCGGGCAAAGTGTACCGCCGCGACGACGACGACGCGACGCACTCGTTCCAGTTCAATCAAGTGGAAGGGCTGGTCGTCGACAAAAACATCCGCATGAGCGACCTGAAGGGGACGCTGCTGACGTTCGCACGCGCGATGTTCGGTCCGCAGGCGCGCATCCGGCTCCGTCCGAGCTTCTTCCCGTTCACCGAGCCGAGCGTCGAAGTCGACGTGACGTGCGTGCAGTGCGGCGGCGACGGCTGCCGGATGTGCAAGCACACCGGCTGGCTTGAAATTTTGGGCGCCGGCATGGTGCATCCGCGCGTGCTCGAGTACGGCGGCTACGATCCGAACGAAGTGAGCGGATTCGCCTTCGGTCTCGGCATCGAACGGGTTGCGCTGCTGAAATACGGCGTGGACGACATCCGGTCTTTCTACCTGAACGACATGCGGTTCCTGCGCCAATTCGCGCGGATGTAGGGAAAGGGGCGGCTATTTACCGATGAGAGTTTCCTATCAATGGCTGAAAGAATACATCGATCTGTCGGGCGTGTCGCCGGAAGAGCTGGCCGAGCTGATGACGCGCGGCGGCATCGAGATCGATACGGTCGAACAGCGCAACCAGGGCGTCTCGAATGTCGTCGTCGGTCATGTGTTGGAAAAAGAAAAGCACCCGGACGCGGACAAACTGAGCGTGTGCAAGGTGGATGCCGGCACCGGCGAGACGCTGCAAATCGTCTGCGGCGCGCCGAACGTCGCCGCAGGGCAGAAGGTGCCCGTCGCGCTGATCGGCGCGAAGCTGCCGGGCGGCATCGCGATCAAGCGCGCCAAGCTGCGCGGCGTTGAGTCGCAGGGGATGATCTGCTCCGCGAAGGAGCTCGGCATCAATGACAAACTGCTGCCGAAGGACATGCAGGAGGGCATCCTCGTCCTGCCCGCAGACAGCGAAATCGGCACGCCGATCACGGAATATCTTGCGCTTGACGACGCGGTGCTCGAACTTGATCTGACGCCGAACCGTTCGGATTGCCTCAGCATGCTCGGCGTCGCTTATGAAGCGGCCGCGCTGACGGGACGGCAGGTGAAACTGCCGGATACCCGCGTGGAGAGCGGCGCTCTTAAGGCGGCCGACAAGATCGCCGTGACGATCAGCGCGCCGGAGCATTGCTTCCGCTATGCGGCCCGGTATGTGCAAGGGGTGAAGATCGGACCTTCCCCGCAATGGATGCAGAACCGGCTGATCGCGGCCGGCGTCCGTCCGATCAACAACATCGTCGATATTACGAACTACGTCATGCTGGAATACGGCCAGCCGCTGCACGCGTTCGACGCCGACAAGCTGGGCGGCCGGATCGAAGTCCGGCTGGCCCGGCCGGGCGAGACGATGGTGACGCTGGACGACCAGGAGCGCAAGCTGGATCCGGACATGCTGCTCATCACGGACGGCGAGCGTCCGGTCGCACTGGCCGGTGTGATGGGCGGCGCGAACACGGAAGTGTCGGATGAGACGGTGAACGTCGTGCTGGAGTCGGCCGAGTTCGACGCCGCAACGGTGCGCCGCACGTCCCGCCGCCTGGGTTTGCGCTCGGAGGCGAGCCTCCGCTTCGAGAAAGGCGTCGACCCGGCGCGCGTCGTGCCGGCGGTCGACCGCGCCGCCGCCCTGATGGCGCTCTATGCAGGCGGAACGGTCCTTGACGGCATCGTTCAGGCCGTCGTGCGCGAGGCGGAGCCGGCCGTGGTCAGCGTGACGCTGGCGAAGATCAACGGCCATCTCGGCACGTCGCTCACCGCTGTCGAGGTGCAGGAGATTTTCGCGCGGCTCGGATTCGAATCCGCAGTATCCGAAGGCGGCGTCTTCACCGTGAAGGTGCCGACCCGGCGCGGCGACATCTCCCGCGACGTCGACCTGATCGAGGAAGTCGCGCGGCTCCACGGCTACGACAACATTCCGTCGACGGCGATCGAGGGCAGCACGACGGCCGGCAGGCTGACCGGTCCCCAGGCGATCCGCCGGGCGCTCCGGGCGAAGCTGGCCGACGCGGGGCTGCAGGAGACGTTCACTTACTCGCTCACGCATCCGTCCCGCACGCGCATGTTCACGCTGCTCGCCGAAGGCGCGGTGCCGATCCGGGTCGCGATGCCGATGAGCGAAGACCGGAGCGAGCTGCGCACGAGCCTCGTGCCGAGCCTGATCGACGCCGCGATCTACAACCGGAACCGGAAGAACACCGATTTGAAGCTGTTCGAGATCGGCAGCGTCTTCCTGACGGACGAACAGACGCTGACGCGACTGCCGCAGGAACGCCACCGGATCGCGGGCCTGCTCACCGGCAGCCGGACGGACGTGCAATGGAACGTGAAGGCGGAGCCGGTCGATTTCTACGACGCGAAGGGCGTCGTGGAGACGATCTTTGATCTGCTCGGCGTAAGCGGGCGAATCCGCTACGAGGCGGCCGCGCTGGACAATCTGCATCCGGGCAGGTCGGCGAAGGTGCTGCTAGACACCGGCAGCGGCGAAATGCTGATCGGCTACGTCGGCCAGCTGCATCCGTCGGTCCAGCTGCAAGAGGAGCTGGACGACACCTACGTCTTCGAGCTGGCGCTGGAGCCGCTCTACGAACATGCGGACACCGCGATCATTCAGCAGCCGCTGCCGCGCTATCCATCGGTCGAGCGCGACCTCGCCGTTCTGGTCGACCGTTCGGTCGAAGCGGGCAGCCTGCTCGCCGCCATCCGCGAAGCGGGCGGCGATCTGCTCGAGTCGGTCAGCGTCTTCGACGTGTACGTTGACGACCGGCTCGGCGCGGACAAGAAGAGCGTCGCGTTCTCGCTCGTCTACCGCCATCCGGAGCGGACGCTTACGGATGATGAAGCGGCCGGGCGCCACGCCGCGGTCCTGGACCGTCTGGCGTCGGCTTTCGGCGCCGAATTGCGCAAGTAGGCAGGAAACGGGGAAAGCCGCATCGAAGTATTGTCGGAAGATGTTCGATGCGGCTTTCGGCTTGTCACGGGCATTCTTGCAAAAATGCCTGCTCCGCCGATTGCAGCATCACACAGGGAGGAACCACCGATCATGGACGCCGAACGCACCAGGGTGACCGTCGACATTTTCGGGCATCAATACCGTCTGACCGGCCATTCCAGCGCAGACCATATCAGGCGCGTGGCGGAAATGGTCGACGACAATATGAACCGGCTCGCGCGCCAATTCCCGCGGCTTGACATGCCGCGGATTGCCGTGCTCACCGCCGTCCATATGACCGACGAAGTCATCCGCCTCCGCCAGGAGACAGCCAAGCTGCGCCAGGAAGAAACGAAGCGCCTGAAGGCGGAACAGGAGCTCGCGGAGGCGCGGGCGGAACTGGAGAGGCTCAGGGCGGAGCGCGAACGCATGCAGCAGGAGATGGCCGCCGAACGGCAGAAGGCGCAGGCGGAAGCGGCGCAGCGCCGGCGCGAAGCGGATCAGCGGCTGGCGGCCGCCGAGGCGGACTGGCGGCGGATGTACGAGGAGCGGGAAGCCGAGCTGCGGCAGGAAGCGGAAGCGAGAGAAGCGCAATTCGAGCAGCAGGCTGCCGAACTGCGCGCACGGGCCGAAGCGGCGGAACGCGAGACGGGCGAGCAGCGCAAGCTGACCGAAGAGGCTGAACGCATCGCCGGTGAGTTGCGAAACCGGCTCCGGCAGCTGGAGCAGGAAGCGTCCGGACGCGCAAGCAAGCTGCGCGAGCTGCAGGATCGGATCGAGCGCCTGACCCGCGACCGCGACGAGCAGAAAGAACGCGGGATGCGGCTGATGGAGCGGATCCGCGAGCTGGAAGCCGCGGCCTCCGAAGCGGCCGATTGGCGCGCCAGGGCCGAAGCGCTTGAGGAAGAGCGCCGGGAGGCGGATGCGCGCGCCGCCGAATGGGCAGCCAGGTTCGAATCGGAAGCCGGACGCGCCCGCGCGGAAGCGGACGCGCTGCGCGAGAAGCTGGAGGCCATCGAGGGGCAGCTGGCGCAGGCGAAGGACGGCGCCGAGAGCCGGATCGCGGAGCTGCAGGAAGCTTACGACCGGCTGAACGTCGAGCACGTCCGGCTGCAGGACGAATACGCGAAGCTGCAGAACGAATTCAACGAATGGATCGAACTCATCGAATCGAACGGGTAATGAATATGGCCGGTCGGGAATCCCGGAATCCCGGGTTCCCGATGGGCCATTTTCTTTCAAGACAGAGAAATTTCAAGCGGAAATCCGGGAAATAGACGAAAAAAACTTCGCCTATTCTCCGGACGACGGCCGAAAATTCACCGTTTCCGGAAAATAGGCGAAAAACCTTCGCTTATTCAGGTTAAACTTGCGATCAATAAACAGTGCAGGTTCGCTCCCGCCGCCTCGTGCTTCACGCCTCGACGATCAGCTTCGCGAACATCTTGGTATGGCCGGTGCCGCAAGGAATGTTGCAGACGATCTCGTATTCGCCCGGGTTTTCGAAGGTAACCGTAACCGTCTGACCATCCCTGAGCTCGATGCCGGTCTTCGGAATCCGGATGCCGTGCACCCCTTCCTCGCTGACGAAGTGAAACTTGACGGCGCCGGTTTTCACCCGGTATTCGGTCTGGTCGAATTCGAAGTTCCTCGCCTTGACCTCGATCACGCTGTCCGCTTTCGTCTGGTTCGATTCGTCGATGACGATGCCCGGCGCGCTTCCCCCGTTCTTGCCGCCTCCGCACGCCGCCAGCAGGCCGGCCAGCACGACCGCGGCAGCCATGACCGCAAAGTTTCGTGTCCGCATCCCGTATCCCTCCGAAGGGTCAAAACCCCATTTTTTTTCGTGTATTGTGACATTAATCATTGTAACTGATTTTTCGGGACGGGACGTGACAAACTTATGGATGAAGATTGAACAAATCGTGAACGCAAAAAACAGCTTTTCCTGTGTGGAAAAGCTGCTTGCGGCGCGGCTCTGCGCGACTGCATGCGCCGCGGCGTCAGGATTTTTTGCCCGCTTCGTACGGCGAACTGATCGGGATGAACAGGTCGATGATCCCGATGACAAGCGCGGCAAGTATGGCGCCGAGCCAGGACACTTCCACATTGCCGACGATGAACTGGGCGAGCCAGATGACCGCCGCGCTGGCGAGAAATCCGACGATGCCCCGCCCGAACGGCGTGACTTTCTTGCCGAACAGGCCTTCGACAATCCAGCCGAGCACAGCGATTACGATGGCCAGAAGCAAGGCGCTCCAGAAGCCGCCGACGCTGAATCCGGGAACGATCCAATCCACCACCATCAGCACCAGCGCGGCGACGACGAAACGAACGACGGTTCCGATGATGTTCATGGCACTCTCCTCCTCAAATGCGAAATGGCTGCGTGGGTGCCGCTTAAAGTGCTCGGGGTTAGTGTTCCCACATTCGGAGGGTTCATGTTTGGCAGGTTTTGCATGGGCAAAATGGCGCGCGGCCAGCGCTTCGGCTATAATAGTGGGCTGAGAGGAGTTGTGGCGGGTTGGACGGCAAAGTATTGCACATCCTGGAATATCACAAAATCATCGAACGGCTCATGGAACAGGCCGCGACTTCGCTCGGCAGAGACCTGTGCGGCCGGCTTGAACCGAGCAGCGATCTCGAAGAAGTAAAGCTCAGGCTCCAGGCGACGGACGAGGCATCCGCCGCCGAGCGGCTGAAAGGAGCGCCTCCGTTCGGCGGCATCGCGGATGTCCGCGCCGCGCTCAAGCGGGCGAAAATCGGCGGCATGCTGAATCCGGCGGAACTGCTGGAGATCGCGTCGACGGCGCGCGGCGGCCGGCTGGTGAAACGCCATATCGCGCAGATTCACGAAGATCACCCGCTGCCGCTGCTTCACGGGCTGGCCGGGCAGCTGACCGAGCATCGCGCGCTCGAAGAGTCGATCGCCCGATGCATCGACGAGCAGGCTTATGTCGTCGACCAGGCCAGCCCGGAACTGGCGGCGATCCGCCGGGAACTCAGGGGCGGCGAAGCGCGGATCCGCGAGAAGCTCGAGCAGCTTGTCCGCTCGCCTTCCGTACAGAAAATGCTGCAGGACGCGATCATCACGATCCGCGGCGACCGGTTCGTCATCCCGGTGAAGCAGGAATACCGCGGACATTTCGGCGGCATCGTGCACGACCAGTCCGGTTCCGGAGCGACGCTGTTCATCGAGCCGGAGTCGATCGTGCAGATGAACAACAAGCTGCGCGAACTTAAGATGGCCGAGGAGCGGGAGATCGAACGCATCCTGCTGCGCCTGACGGCCGAAACGGCGGAGCACGCCGACGATCTGGCGGCGAATCTTGAGCTGCTCGGGCAGCTCGACTTTGCGTTCGCCAAGTCGCGGCTTGCGCGCGAGATGCGGGCGTCGCTGCCGCGGATGAACGACCGGGGCTTCCTCAAGCTGAAGCGCGGCCGCCATCCGCTGCTTCCGCCGGAATCCGTCGTGCCGCTGGATGTGGAACTTGGCAATTCCTATACGGCGATCATCATCACCGGGCCGAACACGGGCGGCAAGACGGTCACGCTCAAGACGATCGGCCTGCTCAGCCTGATGGCTATGTCCGGGCTGTTCGTGCCGGCGGACGACGGCAGCCAGCTCTGCGTATTCGACGCCATCTACGCCGACATCGGCGACGAACAGAGCATCGAGCAGAACCTGAGCACGTTCTCCGGCCACATGACGAACATCATCCGCATGCTGCGCGAGATGACGCCGAAGAGCCTCGTACTGCTCGACGAGCTCGGCGCCGGCACCGACCCGGCGGAAGGCTCGGCGCTGGCGATCGCGATTCTGGAACATATCCACCGGCTTGGCTGCCGGATCGTCGCCACGACGCATTACAGCGAGCTGAAAGCGTATGCTTACAACCGCAAGGGCATCATCAACGCCAGCATGGAATTCGACATCCAGACGCTCAGCCCGACTTACCGGCTGCTCGTCGGCGTGCCGGGCCGAAGCAACGCGTTCGCCATCGCCGAGCGGCTGGGCCTGCCGCAGTCGATCATCGAGCGCGCCCGCGGCGAAGTGAGTGAAGACGACCGGCGCGTCGAGGACATGATCGCGTCGCTCGAAGAAGACCGGCAGAGCGCGGAAGCGGAGCGTCAGACCGCGGAGTCGCTGCGCGCCGAGATGGAACGGCTGAAGGAGCGGCATGCCGCCGAACTGCGCAAGTTCGAGCAGCAGCGCGACCGGATGCTGGCGAAGGCGCAGGAAGAAGCGCGCGAAGCGGTGGCGAAGGCGCGCCGCGAAGCGGAAGCGATCATCGCGGACCTCAGGCGGATGGCGCTTGAGGAAGCGGCGTCGGTGAAGGAACACAAGCTGATCGAGGCGCGGCGCCGGCTGGACGAGGCGATTCCGGACCTCACGCCGAAGCCGTCGGCGCAGGGCGCTGCCCGGAAGCCGGTCCGGGTTGAACCGGGCGACGAAGTGACGGTGATCAGCCTGAACCAGAAGGGCGTCGTGCTGGAGACGGGCGAGACGGAAGCGCTCGTCCAGATCGGCATCCTGAAGATGAAAGTCGCCCTGTCCGATCTGGAGCGGATCAAGCAGCCGCCGCAGCCGAAACAGCCGCAGGCGGCGGCAAGTCTCAAGCGCACGAAGGGAGACCTGCGCATGGAACTGGATCTGCGCGGCAGCACGCTGGAGGACGCGATTCTGGAGGTCGACCGCTTCCTCGACGAAGCGTACCTTGCGAATCTCGGGCAGGTCACCATCATCCACGGCAAGGGAACGGGCGTGCTCCGTTCGGGCATCCGCGATTTCCTGCGCAGGCACCGCCTCGTCAAGTCGTTCCGCGACGGCGCGTACGGCGAGGGAGGAAACGGCGTCACCGTCGCCGAACTGAAATAGAAATCCAGGCGCCCTTCGGGCTGAAGAAGGGAGGATGATCCCCGATGGATCAAGCGTTGGACCGTTGGCTTGACAATCCGTATTTTGCTTCCATCGCCTTTTTCTCGGTCGCGATCCTGGCCCTGATCGTCTTCCTTTTCTGCTTTGAATTCGCGGTGCGGTACAAGACATGGGATGAGATCAAGAACGGCAACCTGGCGGTGGCGTTGGCGACGGGGGGCAAAATTTTCGGTATCTGCAACCTGTTCCGCTTCTCGATCCAGGCCGGCGATTCGCTGTACCAGTCGCTCGTATGGGCGGCTTTCGGCTTCGTGCTGCTGCTGGCCGCCTATTTTGTGTTCGAGTTTCTGACGCCCGTCTTTCGGATCGACGACGAGATCAAGCGGGACAATCGGGCGGTCGGATTTATCGCCATGATCATCTCGATTTCGCTGTCATACGTCATCGGCGCGACCGTGCTGTCCTGAGCGCGCCGGCGAGGAGGAGCAAGAGTGAAATATTTGTGGGGAACGCTGCTGGTCATCGCGGCAATTTTCATCATTCTGGGCGTGCTGTATTTGATGTAACTCAAGCCCGGCGGCTTGCGGCCGGCCGGAGCGCCAGGGAGGATATCGAATCAGATGGAGCAATCGACGGTATGTCCGTGGTGCCAGACGGAGATTACCTGGGACGAAGAGACCGGACCGGAGAACGTCTGCCCTTATTGTGAAAACGAACTCGGCGATTACCGGACGCTGAACGTTGAAATCGAACGCGATGACGATGCGGAAGACGGAAGCGGAGGAGACGGTGCGAAGAGCGCGCGCGCGGAAGGCGCGGCAATTCGCAGCCGGATATCGGACGACATGGACATGGACAGCTTCCGTCCGGTCAATCTGCGCCTGATCGCGCTGGAAGGGAAGCTCGAAGCGATCCTGAACGAGCAATTGGAAGTGCCGGAATGCCCGTCCTGCCGGGAATATATGATTGAAGCGGGCACGCAGACCGTGGGTGCGGCAGGCTGGGAGCCCGCCGTGCCTCCGGCGGTGAAGCGCGCGATTCTGCCTGCCCCGTTCCGGCTGGTCTGGTATATCTGTCCGAATTGTCATCACGCGCACAGCCGGCTCGCTCCGGACGACCGCGAGCGTTTGCTCGGCAATCTGGAAGGCGAAGATTGACGGCAAACCTACATTGCCCTGCGTCAATGTCAGATTCTGCAAGACATGTCTCCCCGTCCATACGGGCAACTTAGGGGAGATTCAAGTCTTGCGGGAGGCTGGCGATGGCGCAGGGCAAAATCATGTCTGCAGGGAATATGGCGAAAGCTGCGCGAAAGCCGCATGCGTCGGCGGGATGGATGTCCGGCGGCGCAACGCGGACGCCTTCCGCCGCGCTGGGCCGGCAGGCGGTCCTCCTGCTGGCGGTGCAGGGAATGTATGCGGCGGCGGGTGCGCTGTCCGGCACGTTCGTTCCGGTCTATCTGTGGAAGGCCAGCCAGTCGTTCGCGCTCATCGGCTGGTTCACCCTGGCGCAGCATCTCGCATCCGGCTGCGCGTTCTGGTTTGCCGGCGCGTGGGCCAAGCGGCATGACAAAATGATCGCCCTCAGGGCGGGACTCGTCGGCTCGGCACTCTTCTATCTGTCCGTCCTGCTGCTCGGGAATGCCGCCAGCCGGTGGGCGGCATGGCTCGGCGCATTGAACGGGCTGGCCGTCGGCCTGTTCTGGCTTGCTTATAACGTCGTCTATTTCGAGATTACGGAGCCCGAAAGCCGCGACCGGTTCAACGGCTGGGCCGGATTGCTCGGCTCGCTCGCCGGGATGACGGCTCCGTGGCTGTCGGGGACGTTCATCAGCCTGTCCGGCGGGATCAAAGGGTACCGGATCGTGTTCACGGTGTCGCTCGCCATGTTCGCGGCCGCGGCGGTGCTCAGTTTTTTTCTGAAACGGAGACGTTCGGGCGGTACATTCGCGTGGTCCTACGGCACAAGCCAGCTGCGGCAGCGGGGCAATCCATGGAGATCCGCGGTGCCGGCGCTCGCCGCGCAGGGGCTCAGGGAAGGCGTGTACCTGTTTCTGCTGGGACTGCTTGTCTACTTCGCGACAGGGCGGGAGCAGAGCCTCGGCAACTACACCTTCTGGACGTCGCTGACGTCGCTCCTGGCGTTCTGGCTGGCCGGCCGGCTGCTCCGCCCGCGATTCCGCCGCGCGGCCATGCTGCTGGGCGCGGCAAGCGTATCCGGTATGACGGCCATTCTGCTGGCAGACGTCGGGTACACGGCGCTGCTCATCGCCGGCATCGGTACGGCACTGTTCATGCCGCTGTATGTCATTCCGATGACGTCCGCCGTATTCGATCTGATCGGCAAGACGGACGAAGGCGTGAAGCGGCGCGAGGAGCTGATCGTGCTGCGGGAGACCGGCCTGATCGCCGGCCGGGTGTTGGGCCTTGTCATCTATCTGACCGTCGTCTCGCAAGTGCATTCTACCGCCGCGCTCGCCTGGCTGCTGCTCGCGATCGGCGCCGCTCCGCTGGCGGGCTGGCTGTTCATCCGCCGCAAACTGGCGGGCTAAGCGGCTATTCCCGCGTCGCGGATTGCCGCACAGCGGCAACGCGCGCGGCTTTTCCCGCACGGCGGACGCGCGTCCGTCTGCTGCCGGACAGACGGCCGAGTTCGCGCAGCACGTAGGCCCGCCGTCCGCGGATATAGCGCCGGATCAGCTGCGGTTCGTTCTGAAAGACGCGGTAATCGTACTTCCGCGTATCGTCCGTCCGTACGGCTGCCGCAATATTGTTCATCATCCGGCGGACGACGGGCATCAATTTCCGCTCGGTGAAAGCGCTGCCCAGCAGCCTCCCGAGCAGACGGAAATACTTCTCGCGGTATTCGCGGAATCCGAGCAGCTTGGCGGTCAGCGTGTTGTAGCCTGTAATCCGCACCTGGTTGACCGGGCAAATTTCCCCGTAGCAATTTCTTCCCCAGGTTCCCTCATAGTCCCACGGCAGAATGCGATACTTTCCGGAAGGCAAATGTTCATAGAGCGCGTAGTTTTGTTCGAACCCGTCATAGTTTCCGGTCAGGACGGCCCCCGCCAGCCATTTCAAGTATTGGTCGATGTCCAGCCGCCGGGCCAGCAAGCGCTTCAGCGCGATGCCATTGAGCCGATTCAGATCCCGGACGAAGGCTTCCAGCCGCTGCTTCGCCGCCGTTCCGCCGGCCACGAGCTCGTAGCCTTCGAACAGCGAACGTTTGGGGCCCCCGTTCTGAGGGGAGTTCAATCCGAAATGGGCGCTGTCGTTCGCCGCATAGATGATGGAGCGATACCGGATTTTCCGTTCCCGGAAAAACGCGGGCACGACCGCCTCGATCTCCAGGTAGACGCCGAGCGGCCGTCCGTTGACATATAGGCGGCAGTGGGTGGTCTTCGGAGCCGGCAGGCCGATCAGATTGAAAAAATAGAACGACAGGGCGTTGCGGATCAGCGAAGGATCGTCGTATTCGGCGTTCCAGTGAAACGTATGGCCGTTCACGATGCGAAGCTCATAGGAAGGCTTCGGATATCCCCGCGTATGGCCGCCGCGGATTTTCAGCTTCGCGGCGATCCTGCCGTCGACGAGAACGTCCGCTTCGTGATCCTCCCACGGATCGCGGTGAATGGCTTTCCACAATTCGGGATCGACTTGGATGCGGCGGCTGGGCAAGGATGCGGATGACATGGACATCGGTCCTCCCGGCTTGCGATTTGCGGTCCGAAATGGTGAAAAGCCTATCGTCATTCGACGATAGGCTATCTTCATTGTTACGCTATGCTGCCGGGGCTGTCCCGGTCACTGCCGGTTATTGCCTGCGGTTCTTCGCGGTAATATACCAGCCGGGCGGCCAATATTGGCCTTCATACGGCCATTCTGCATTGCGATGTTCCCGCTGCCCGCGCGTGCCTTGTTCACCGGCGCCCTGTTCGCCGGCGCCTTGTTCACCGGCGCCCTGTTCGCCGGTGCGCTGCCCGCGCGTGCGCTGTCCGGCGGTGCGCTGCCCGCGCGTGCGCTGTCCCGCGGTGCGCTGTCCGGCGGTGCGCTGCCCGCGCGTGCGCCCGCCCGCGGTGCGCTGTCCGGCGGTACGCTGCCCGGCGGTACGCTGCCCGCGCGTGCGCTGCCCGGCGGTACGCTGCCCGCGCGTGCGCTGTCCGGCGGTGCGCTGCCCGGCGGTGCGCTGTCCGCGCGTCCGCCTTCCCGCGGTGCGGCCGGCTCCCTCATCAGCAGCGCCGGCCGCTTGATTCGCACCAGTGTGATGCCTGTCCGGCATGCAGATCCCTCCTCTTACTGCGATTTAATACAAGCTATGACCGCCCCTCGCCGGCCGGACTGGCCTTGAACACAATTTGACAGGAAATGGTCGTTAATCTAGTACCGGTTGTCAACGGGATACATAAGCTTGTATTACATTTCATCCTTCATGACGACAGGCATGGGACAAGGACAGGAGTGATGTCCGCACAAGTCGGGACAAGGGAGGGATGGCAGTCACGTTGCAGTCCGGCATCCATTCATTCACAAGTTTGAAAATGGAGGGATAGGAATGTTTTATCCGATGTTCCGTTACGGCGGGCAGCATATAAGCTACCTGTTGTCGTTCATCGGCAAGCCCGTCAAGATCAACCGGGGCGGTCCGGAATCGATGGTCGGACGGCTGATCGCCGTGCATGCCGATTACATCGTGCTTCTGACGAAAGACGGTATCGTCTATGTCAATGCGGCGCACATCAAGAGCATCACGGAAGGCAAGGTTGCGCAATCGATCGGCCGCACCAAAGGCGGGCATACCGGTTATATCATGGCGCACAGCTTCAATGACGTGCTCCGCCGGCTGACCAAGCATTTCGTGCAGATCAACCAGGGCGGACCGGAGAAAGTGACCGGCTTCATCGTGGAAGTCGGCCACGATACGCTGCTGCTTGTATCCGGCAAGGAAGTTATCCGCATTCCGCTGTTCCATATCCGGACCGTGAGCCTTGCGCAGCGGAACGGCAGCCAGAATGGCAGCAGCGACAAATCCCAGGACAGCCAGCAACGTTCGCAAGGCCAGCGTTCGAGCGGAAGCCAGGACCGCAATCAGCGTTCGCAAGGGCAACGGTCCGGCAGCGCTGCCGGCGGTTCCCAGGGCCGCAGGCAGGACGGCGGCAGCCGGGGCGGCCGTCAAGGCAGCGGCGGACGACAAGGCGGCAGCCGCGGCCATCAAGGCAATCGGGGCCATCAAGGCAGCCGCGGTGCCGGCGGTTCCGGCGGCCGCAAGAGATAACCGGAGCTGTCCGCATCGCCTTTGAACCTTAACAAGCCTTGGGCCGGCCCTTCAGCCGGCCCGCAAGGGGGGGAATCACATGTTCGTGGCTCTGCTCATCCTTCTGGCCGGCATTCCGCTGTATGCGCTGATGAGGCTGCCTGCGGACCACAGACCCGAACCGGCTGCTGCCGAGCTCCGGGCGGAGCGGTTAGAACTCGCCGTCCCGAGCGAGGCGCGCGAGCATGCATGAGGCCCAGGCGTTCGGCGCATATGTGATCTTCGCCGCAACCATCGCCCTTCTCATATGGCGGCCGAGAGGGCTCAACGAAGCGTATCCGGCAACAGGCGGCGCTCTGGCATTGCTGCTGATCGGCATCGTCCGGCCGCAGGAGCTCGGCGAGGTGTTCGGGATTGTAAGCGGCGCCGTCGTAACCATTCTATGCACGATCGTCATGTCGATTGTGCTGGACAGTATCGGCTTTTTCCGGTGGTCGGCCTACAACGTCATCCGGTATGCGCGCGGCTCCGGTATAAGGCTTTACTGGGTCATCATGGCGTTATGCTTCCTGATGACCTTATTTTTTAACAACGACGGAAGCATCTTGATCACGACGCCCATCATCATTCAGGTCGCGAGGCTGCTCCGGCTCAAAATCCATCAGCAGATTCCCTATCTGATCGGCGGCGCGATGGTCGCAACCGCGGCCAGCGCACCGATCGGCGTCAGCAATCTCGCCAACCTGATCGCGCTCCGGATCGTCGGCCTCGATCTGAACACGTACGCCTGGCTGATGATTCCGCCGTCGATGGCCGGCATCGCGGTCATCGCCCTGCTGCTGCTCGCCATTCATTGGCGCGCCATTCCCCGGCGCATCGCCCGGCTGCCGGAGCGAAGGACATTCACGGATGATGCGGGTGAAGAAGGGTATATCATCGATTCGCAGACCGCTGCCGGCAGGTGGCTGCCCGAGTCGGCGCTTGAATCCGGAAAGACGCCGTTCCATCCGCTTCGCCGGGCTGACGCTTACGTGCCCGATTGGCGGCTCTTCCAGTTGTGCATCACGCTTGTCGTGCTGATCCGCGCGTCCTTCTTCGCCGGATCGGCAGCCGGCATTCCGATCGAGTGGATCGCGGCCGCCGGCGCAGTGTCGCTTATTTTTATACGCTGGAAATGGACGGGCATCGGTCCTGCGGATCTGATCCGCAAAACGCCGTGGCATATTCTCGCGTTCGCGTTCGGTGTCTACGTCGTCGTTACGGGCATGCGGAACGCGGGTCTGACGGATTGGATCACCGCGCAGGTTGAACCGTACATTGCGGCCGGCGGTTTGATGTCGATCATGTGGACAGGCGGGCTGCTCACCGTCATGTCGAATCTGATCAACAATCTTCCGTCCGTCATGATCGGGACGATGGCGCTGACGGATATGGGACTGGATGGGCGTACGCTGCAGATCGCCTATCTGGCGAACATCATCGGCAGCGACGTCGGGGCGCTGCTTACGCCGCTCGGTACGCTGGCGGCGCTCATCTGGATGTTCATTCTGAAACAGCACGGCATCCGCGTCAGCTGGGGAGCCTACATCCGGACCGCGCTGCTGGTCATTCCGGCGGGGCTGTTCGTCAGCCTGGCGGCACTGTATCTCTGGACACAATGGACCGGATAGGAAGGAGGAATGCAACATGAGCCATCCGCTGATGGGCAAACCCGTCGATGTGGAACTGTCGGGCAGGGCGGTGCCGGTGCACGGCATGCTGATCGATACGGGACCCGATATTCTCGTCATCCGCAGCGAAAGCCGGTACTATTATGTTCCGCTCGTTCATGTGCAGCAGCTCAGACCGGGCGAATCGGAAGAAACGGATGACGCTTCCGGCGAACCGCCGTTCGAGCCGCAGTCCGAACCGATCTCGTACCGCAAGGTGCTGCTCAACGCGAAGGGCATGTTCTCGGAGCTGTTCATCACGGGGAGCCAGTCGATCCACGGGTATGTGACCAGCGTGATGAACGATTATTTCGTCTTCTATTCACCCGTCTATCATTCCGTTGTCATCTCGCTTGACCATCTGAAATATTTGGTGCCCTATCCGCCGCACTCGACGCCTTACGGCATGTCGCCGGAACAGTTCCCGCTCAAGCCTTCCCCCGTCTCGCTCTCGCGCACGTTCGAACAGCAGGTGCGCAAGCTGATCGGGGAATTCGTCGTACTCGATCTCGGCGAACATCCGCACAAGATCGGCGTGCTGAAAGGATTGGACGACGGGATGCTGGCCATCGCGAACGCGTCCGGCCAGACCACCTATATCCACTTCAACCATGTCAAGACGATCCATCTGCCATAATGTGCGGCAGGACAGGGCTGAATCATGATCGCTGTATGGCGGCGGGTTTGCGCAACTGCGCAGGCACCGCCATTTTGTATGGGCCACGGGCATGTTCTCGCAGCGGACGGTATTCCGCTGCGTTTTTTTTTGTTTTACAGAACAAGCGGATCGGGTGTATGATATATCATTATTATCCGCTTGGGTGCGAGGAGGGTATGATATGGTCGAAGGATTGAAGCTGAAAATCCTCGAATTGCTGAAAGAAGACGCGCGAAGGTCGCCGGAGCTCATCGCGACGATGCTCGACGCCTCCGTGGAGGAAGTGAAGCGGGCGATCGACGAACTGGAGAAGGATCACGTGATCGTCAAATACGCGGCGGTCGTCAACTGGAGCAAAGTCGCGGATGACAAGGTGACGGCCCTGATCGAAGTACAGATCACGCCTGAGCGCGGCCGCGGCTTCGAAGGCATCGCCGAGCGGATCTACCAATATCCGGAAGTGAAATCGGTGTTCCTGATGTCGGGCGCCTACGATCTGCTGGTCGAAGTGGAAGGCAGGACGCTTCAGGAAGTCGCCTCCTTCGTATCGAACAAACTGTCGCCGATCGACGCCGTGCTTTCGACGAAGACGTTCTTCATTTTGAAAAAATATAAACAGGACGGCATCATCTTCGAAGAACGCGAAGGTGATCAGAGGCTTGTCATCTCGCCGTAAGGAGTGTCGCTTGTGATCAAGGACAAGGAGCAGACGACGGTCAGCCGGCCGGTCCGCCGCTCGATGGCGGATTATCTGTCGTCCGGCGTCCGCAGCATCAAGCCTTCGGGCATTCGAAAGTTTTTCGATCTCGTGCAAGGTCGCAAGGATGTCATTACGCTCGGCGTGGGCGAGCCGGACTTCGTCACGCCGTGGCACGTGCGCGAGGCGGCCGTTTACAGCCTGGAGAGGGGCAAGACGCAATACACATCCAACGCCGGCATGCCGGAGCTGCGCGAAGCGATCGCCGCCTATCTGGCGAACCGCTTCCATGTCAGCTATGATCCGGCGCGGGAAATTTTCGTGACCATCGGCGGCAGCGAAGCGATCGATCTGGCGCTTCGCGCGCTCATTGAACCGGGGGACGAAATTCTTATACCGGAACCGTGCTACATCTCGTATTCGCCGATCACGTCGCTGTCCGGCGGCGTGCCGGTCGGCGTCGAGACGCTGGCCGAAGACGCGTTCAAGCTGCGCGCCGACCGGCTGGAAGCCGCGATCACGCCGCGCACGAAGGTGCTCATTCTCTGCTACCCGAGCAATCCGACGGGCGGCATCATGACCTATGAGGACTGGCTGCCGATCGCGCGGATTGTGGAGAAATACGATCTGATCGTCATCGCGGACGAGATTTACGCCGAGCTGACCTACGGACCGCGTCATGTCAGTTTCGCATCGATGCCCGGCATGAAGGACCGGACGATTCTGGTCAGCGGCTTCTCGAAAGCGTTCGCGATGACCGGATGGCGGATGGGCTATGTCTGCGGCCATCCGGAGTTGATCGGCGCCATGCTGAAGATCCACCAATACACGGTCATGTGCGCGCCGATCATGGGGCAGATCGCGGCGCTCGAAGCGCTGACGAACGGCCTCGAAGAGATGGAGCGCATGGTCGAGTCGTACAATCAGCGGCGCAGGCTGGTCGTCAAGGGCTTTCGCGAAATCGGCCTCGACTGCCATGAGCCGCAGGGAGCGTTCTACGCGTTCCCGTCCATCCGATCGACGGGGCTCGATTCGAATACATTCGCCGAACGCCTGCTCATGGAAGCGCAGGTTGCCGTCGTGCCGGGCAATGTGTTCGGTCTCGGCGGCGAAGGGCATGTCCGCTGTTCGTACGCCACGTCCGTCGCGCAGCTTACGGAAGCGATCGAGCGAATCGGACGATTCGTCGAAAGACTGAAACAGGGTTGATCGCCCGGCCGCCGGATCGTTCCGATCCGGGAACGCGGCGGCAAGCCAATGAACGACCGGGCGACCGGAGGAAGGAGAGATAGCAGGGATGGCCGGCGGCTCAGGATATTCGAACGGTCACCAGGATCACAAGTTCAACGCCGGTCGGTTGACGAATCCCGCCGAAATGCTCGAAGACGAGATCTGCCGATTGCGGCAGCATATGGAGCGCACCTATCTGGAGGAAGATTCGCTCCGTTCGGAACGCGTGATTGAGGTCAGCCGCAAACTGGACAAAAAAATCAACGAGTACATGCGGTACAAACTGCGCTGCTGGAGCGGATAAGGCAGGCGCCCGTTGCCGCAGATCCGGAAGCCGGCGGAATCAGCCGGCTTCTTCCGTTTCGTTTTTGCCTGAAGCGGGATATGTGATATAGTGGAGCAAGATACGGAAGACATGCCATGGGACGGGAGATTGCATGAAGTGGTACACGCGCAAGGGCGATTCGGGCCGGACATCCATCATCGGCGGACGCGTCAGGAAAGATGATGTCCGGGTGGAAGCGTACGGGACGATCGACGAGTTGAACAGTTTCGTCGGCCTGGCGGAAGCCGCGCTTCGCCGCGAGGACCGTCTGGGCGATCTTGCGGATGAGCTGCTCCTGATCCAGCAGGAGCTGTTCGATTGCGGATCGGATCTTGCCTACGCGGACAAGCCGGAAGTCTTCAAGATGAGCATGGAGCCGGTGGAGCGCCTCGAGCGGCAGATCGACGCGCTTGACGGCGAGGCGCCTCCGCTCGCCCGGTTCATCCTCCCCGGCGGGTCGGAGGCGGCCGCGCTGCTGCACGTCTGCCGCACCGTCTGCCGGCGGGCGGAACGCCGCGCCGCGACGCTCGCCGCGGAGAAGCCGGTGAACGATGCGGTGCCGGCGTATCTGAACCGGCTGTCGGACTGGTTCTTCGTCGCGGCGCGCGCCGTCAATGCGCGGCTCGGCGTCCGCGACACGGAATACGCGCGCAGCGCGGACGTATTCCGCAGACCCGATCCGCCAAGCCCGGGGAAGTGAAATCCGGTGGATGATACGGTGTACAGCGATCCGATCGAACTGATCGTGCCGCAGGCGGACGACGGCCTTACCGTCCGGACGGTGCTTCAGAAGCGGCTCGGCGTCTCGCGCAGGCTGCTCACGCGACTCAAGCGGACGGAAGCGGGTCTGACGGTGAACGGCAGGCGCGCCTTCACATCGGACCGCGTGTCGGCGGGCGACCGGATCGCGCTGCGTATGGAAGCAGAAGAGGCGGATGATGTGCTCCCGCAGGAAATGCCGCTTTCCATCCTCCACGAAGATCCGCATCTGCTGGTGCTGGACAAGCCAGCCGGGATCGTCGTGCATCCGACGAAAGGGTATTACGTGAATACGCTGGCGAACGGTGTCGTCCATCATTGGTTGAAACAGGGGAAGGCGCACCGTTTCCGTCCGGTGCACCGGCTGGACAAGGATACGTCGGGCGTCATCGCCGTCGCCAAGAACGCGTATGTCCATCAGCAGCTCGCGGAGCAGATGAAGCGCGGCCGGATCGGCAAGCGCTACATCGCCTATGTCCGCGGCGCGCCGTCGCCGGCGGACGGCACGATCGACGCGCCGATCGACCGCGACCCTGCAGCGCCGCATCTGCGGATCGTGACGCCGGACGGCTATCCGTCCGTCACGCATTACAGGACGGAAGCCGTTTACGGCGGCGGACGGGCCGCCAAGGTGAGCCTCACGCTCGAGACCGGCAGGACGCATCAGATCCGCGTCCATATGCGGCACATCGGCTGTCCGCTCATCGCGGACGAGCTGTACGGCGGCCATGGAGCCGGCGATCCGGACTGGCTGGCGGCCGCCGTCAAGTCGGCGGGACGCCAGGCGCTGCACGCCGCCGAGCTGGAGCTGACGCATCCGATGACCGGCGAGCGGATGATTTTCGCATCGCCGCTGCCCGACGATTTGCTCCGTCTGGAGCGGTTGCTCAAGTCGCTGGATGATCGCGAATCGTGAACTTTTTTGCATGGGTGGGAATTGCCGTGGGGAATACGTTGAAGGTCTACTATTATCCGAAATGCGGGAGCTGCCGCAGCGCGCTGAAATTTCTGCAGGCGAAGGGCCATGAGCTCAAGCTGCAGGATCTGTTCGGGCAGCCGCCGACCGAAGAAGAGATCCGGGATTGGCTGCGCATCAGCGGACTGGGAATCCGCGCGTTCTTCAATACGTCGGGAGAAGTCTATCGCGAGATGAAATTGAAAGACAAGCTTCCGGAGATGAGCGAGGACGAACAAATCCGGCTGCTCGCGTCGAACGGCCGCCTGGTGAAGCGGCCCGTCGTGACGGACGGACGGAAGCTGACCGTCGGGTGGAAGGAAGACGTGTTCGAGGAGACGTGGGGTTGAAAATGGAATGGACCGGGCTTCTAGCGCCGGTCCATTTCATCCGGCATGCCCTGGTCGCCCGGATAATCGCGGTCCTGCCGTTCGTGCAGCGTCCGGTTCTCGTAGTCGAATCGGTTCGGATGGCGCTGATCGATCCGGTACGGTTCGCTTTTGCCGAGCGTCTCGGTCAGAAGGGATGAACCGTAGGCTCCCTCGGGAAATTCTTCGCTTGTCAGATCGTTGCGCTGCGATTCCACGACGGCAAGATCGGTATGTTCGCTGCGCTTTTCCGGTTTGAAGCCTTCCTTGCTCATGGCGGATGCCTCCCGGAGATGGTATTGTCTGCCGCCTTCAGTATGACCCGGGTCAGTCCGACATATGCGCCGGCCCGATTACGAGCTGCAGGAAAGCTCCAAGTTCCGCCGCTTCCTCTTCCGTCAGCCGGAACGTCTCTTCCAGATAGCCTTCTTCTTCCAGATCATCCGCTCCGATGATGGTCGTGATCCCTTTCTGCAGGTCGGTGACCAGTTTCTTGCCGTAGAACCGGTTCGTTTTTGTAATGGCCAGGTCGAAACGGTTGAGTTTCGGCGTAATGAACGTCACGAACCGCGTCGACGTCTCCTCGGTCGAATCCGAGATGAAATCGTAGTTCGGAAGCACCGCTGTCCCCTCCTGTCGCAATGCATATCGTCTATTATACCTTACGGGGACGGCCGCGAAAACGAACGAACGGGATCGGGTGTGACATCTTGTCACTCCAGGCACAATCTGGTATATTGAAGACAATCGGATAACCGGTCGGAGGAAGCACCTCGCATCATGCGAGGTGCTTTTTGTGTTGTTCTCGGGGTTCCGGCCGGCCGTTCCGAACATAATGCGGAGGTGCATGGTCATGCAGCTTGTTTTTCTGAACACGCTGGAGAAACAGTCCGATGAAGGGCGGGTCGTCACGGCGCAGGTGTCGATCGGCGAATCGCAGGGGACATGGTCCGTCGTCTGGACGGAGCCCGGCGGCGGGTCGGTCCGGACGGACATCTGGTACGAAGGCTCGTCATGGGAGGAAATGATCTCGACGTTCCGGCACGGCATCGCCGTCAAGCTCGGGGAAGGGTATGAGCCGGTGCTGGACGGCATGCTCGAGGACCGCAGGCCGTCGGCGGGAAGCTACATTTCGATGCTGCAATGCTACGGCGAACTGCATTGCCGGGAGGATCTGTATGGCGCGCTGCGGGAATGGCGCCGTACAAGAGCCGCAGCCGAACGGAAAGCGCCGTATGCGATCGCGCGGAACAATCTGCTCATGATGATCAGCGCGTTCGTGCCGCAGACGGAAGAAGAGCTGCGCTCCATTCCCGGCTGGGGCGAAGCCAAATCGGCCGCGTACGCCGAGGATGTGCTGACCATCACGCGCGGGTTCGAGCGGCGGACGACGTTCCCGCTGACCTGGGTGCAGGAAGTGCTCGATCCGAAAGCATATATGAAATGGCTGTACAAACAGAAAGAATTGAAATACAAGACGGAGATGGAGCGCCACCGCACGACGCGTTCGATTCTGCAGGCCGTGCAGGATGGCATGGGACTTGACGAACTGGCGCAGATGCTCGACATGGACCGGCGGCGGCTGGTGGAGCGGATCGAACAGCTCGATCGCGCGGGGTACGACATGAGTCCGTTGCTCGACAGGGAGATCAGCTCGCTTCCGGAGGATGAGCAGGTGCGAATCCAGGAAGCGATCCGGACGGTCGGCGACAAGTATCTGAAGCCGATCCTGCAGCAGATCTATTCGGAAGCCGACCTGGAGGGCAAGCCGCTCGATTCGATCTACGAGAAACTGCGTCTGATGCGGATGCGGCTGCGCAAGGACCAGACGCGCGAAGCGATGTGACTTAAAGGGGGATTGCGGCGGACAATAGGACGCCCAAGGCGCATGCCGCCTGGAGAGCGGTACCGCCTTGGGCGTCCTTCGCCGTTCAGTCTGTCAGCCATTGAGCGAATCGTCGGGGCGTGCGCCGCGGCCGTCCGGCCATATCGGGTCCGCGAAACGGATTTCGGCCGTGCCGCACGGAAGGCCGGTCTCGTAGGACCGGTTGCCGATCATTTCGGCCGTCCGCGCGCGCCATTCCGCGATGCGGGCGGGATCGCGGCCGCCATCATCCGCCCGCGCCTCGAGGCGCAGCCACTCCAGCACCGCGCGCATGATCGCGATGCTCTCCTCCATGGCACGTTCCCACATATCGTCGAACGTGTCGGCATGTCTGACCGAATCGTCCGTCGGATCCAGCCACGGTCTGCCCGCTTCGTTCAGCACATCGAGGTCCGGAATCCGGCGCTTGTAAACCAGCGGTTCGATTTTGCCGAACGTGAGGATGCGCCGGATGCCCGTCGGATCATGGAACAGCCGCTGCGCGCCGATCATGTCGCGGTAGGCCTGGTTCCAGTCTTCCCTGCGGATGCTGCCGGCCAGATCCGGATAGTACCGCGCGGCGATCCGCTCGAATGCATCGACGATGATTTCGGGAAGCGCGCCGCCCGCATCCAGTTCGCGCCATACCGTCGTGCGCCATGTCTCGATGCCGAGTTTCCGGCGGACGACGAGCGTGTCCATCATCACTTCGAACCGCTGGTGGTCCCATTTTCGGAATCCGGAACGGCTGAACACGTAAGGGTGCATGTTCCGGTCCAGCGTATGATGCAGCACGAATCCGAGCACGTAGACGACCGCGTCGTCCGGATTGCCGCGTTCGGCGGAACGGCCGGCCACGCCGTCCAGCAGTTCCATCAGGACCGGTCCGCAATGCCGGCTGTGCATTGCGCTCCCGAGCCGGTTCATCACATCTCCGCGTTTCCACGGCAAATAGTTGTGGTAGAACAGAAAATCCGGTCCCTGACATCCCATCTGAAACAGATTGCGCTTCCGCGTGTCTCCGATCATGTGCCGTTCGCCGATCCGCTCCAGCACTTCCCGGCCGAACAGCAGATGCGTCCAGATGTTGGGCATGCCGTCCCTCCTTCGCTGCGGCCGATCTGCAGCACGTCCCTTCGTGATCCGTCCTCCGATCGTCCTTGTACGCATCGTACCATGAATCCGGTGCCGTGTGGAGACCGCGGCGGCTAGTCAGCCGATTTCCCGGAAGGATCTTTTTATTTTTTCTTCGAAGAGTCAAACTTTTCATCCCACTCGTGCATCTAAGAGATAGTTAATAACCGTACGAGGTGTCACCAACGTATGACCGACGAGGAACGGATCATAAAAGCGCAGAAGGGCGACTACGAAAGCTTCGAGGCTGTTGTGTTGAAATTGAAAGACAAGGCTTATCACATCGCCTATTCCTATTTGCGGGACGAAGCGGACAGCATGGACGCTGTATGCGACGCGGTGGAGAAGGCGCTGACCAACCTGAAGCAGCTGAAAGAACCGAAATATTTCTCCACGTGGTTCATCCGGATCGTCATCAATGAATGCAAGACGCAGATGCGAAAGAGACGCAGCATTATCCGGCTCGCCGACGCTTTGTATGATCAAGGCGCCAGAACGACGGCAAACGACGAGGCCATGGATCTGGAACAGACGCTTGCCGCGCTTCCGCCTTTGGAAAGATTGCTGGTCAAGATGAAGTACGTGTTCGGGTACTCTTTCGAGGAGATTGCCGAGGTGACGGAATTGCCGACCAACACGGTCAAGTCGAAAGTTTACGCCACACTCCGTCAGATGCGGATCAAAATGGAGGTGAGATGACGATGCGGCGCAACCAGGACGACCATTTTCTGCGTGAAGACGAACTGGATATGTTTTTCCGCAAGCACATGGAGAATCGGCCGTTGAACGCGGAAGTGCCCGAGGAGCTGGAAGGTCGAATCCGATCCGTCATTCGCGAAACAGCCCGCCGGGAGCGAAGCAGACGCAGGGTCGTGCGGGCACTGTCCGCCGCGGCGGCATCCCTTTTCATCGTGTTGGTGTGCGGCATCACCTTGTCGCCGTCCATGTCCGCCTATGCCAAAGAGTGGCTGGGTTTGCGCGTTCCCGAGGCATGGCTGGACTTGTTCCAGCGGTACGCCGGCGTTAAGGAAGCGCGGGAACACCGTTATGAACCGATTCCGCCGGTAACGGTCGAGAAAGACGGGATCACCATCACGATCGAAAACATCTACCTGGAAGAGAACAAGTTGTCCTTCAGCGCAGCCATCAAAGGGGCATACGAAGCACAGACCGGATTCTTGATCGTCTCCGGCGATTTCCCCGACGCGGGCATGAGCTCAAGCATGTCATCCGTCAAAGGAGAAAACAGTGAAGTCATCGATGTCGCTTATGTCACGCAATCGCTGGACGAGCGGGAAGTGGACGAATTTTTGCGCAAGAAACCGAAACATCTGACGTTCAAGGTGACGCAGACACCGGGCAACAACAGGGAACAGCGGCATTTCATGAATATCGAGGTGCCGTTCGATGCCTCCATGATTTTGAGAAACAAGCACATCCCCATCGAATGGGAGCTTATCGTTGAAAATTTCACCGCCGTGTCGTTTGACAACCTGACCGTTTCGCCGACCGAGATGAGTTTGAATTACGAAGTCCGGGCTCCGGAAGGCATCGACGTATCGCTGATAGGTCCGTACGGGAGCGACGACAGCCCGTACATGACGGGTTCAGAGGGCAATGAATATGCTGCGTCGGACATGCGCAGTTCGAAAAACGTCATATCGTTCCACCCGTCCGCCTACTTCAAAGCCGGTGATGAGCTTAAGCTGCATATCAACAAAGTGTGGCTGACCGATCGAAACGCAAAGCAGTCGTTTGACATCCGGCTGGACGGGACGGAAAGCTACCCCAAGACGGTGCAATTCCGCGGCCAAACGATCACGGTGCTCGGTGCAAAATATGCGGAAGGTCATTTGTACCTGGATGTGCAAGTGGATGGCGCGCACGGCGATGAACATCAGCCATGGAAGATCGATTTCGATAACTATGCCGAGAAAATGAACAACGATCCTGAACTCTTCCGGTTATATCAGGAAGAATACAAAGTCTATTCCTTTAATGTGTACGGGCGCGCGCTGCCCAAGACAGACACGGAGGTCCGTGACAACGACGGCATGTATGAGGTCGTGATTATGGCCCCGAAGCAGAACCATTATACGCTTGATATTTACCGGTATGAAGATCCCGTGGAACTGAATTGGACCGTTACGTTCAAGGTTCCGTGATTCTGTTTCTGCAGACAAGAAAGTGATTGGACGATGTTCTATACCGACTGGTTGTATTGGACGTTCGTGGCCGTATGCTGCCTGTTGTATCACATGGTTCCCCGCGGGCTGCGTCCGTGGATTCTGGCTGCAGCCGGCATCAGTTTTTATTGCGCCCTGGCGGGCGCCTATGCCTTCGTGTTGCTGGCGGAAGCGGGGGCCGCATGTTTTCTCGCCGCGCTTCTTCGGAGGAACCGTTCGATCTGGCTGGCGGCTGGTGCGATCGTCGGCGTCGTGGCTGTACTCGGATATTTCAAGTACAGCGGCATGCTGATCCGGACGTGGACGGATCTGACGAACGCGCACGTTTCCGCTTTGCCCAGGGCGGAACAAATGATCATCCCGCTCGGCATCTCGTATTTCACATTCGAACTGATCCATTATCTGATCGAGTCGCGCAGGGGCGGGTTGCCGCCCCACGGACCGCCGCAGTTTTTCGCTTTCGTCTTCTTCTTTCCGACGATGGCGGCCGGGCCAATCAAGTCGTTTCCCCAATTTGTCCCCCAGCTGTGCGCGTCGTTTCAACCGATGAATGTGGTCACCGGCATCGCTCGAATCATCGTGGGATTGTTCAAGAAACTGGTACTGGCCGGTACGCTCGATCTGCTGACCCGTTCGCTTTATGCGCCGCATGCGGAGCATGTCGATGCGTCTCAACTGTGGCTTTCGCTGGTCGCGTATACGTTCGTCATCTATTTTGACTTTTCGGGATATTCGGATATGGCCATCGGCACGGCCAGGCTGTTCGGCATCACGCTGCCCGAAAACTTTCGAAATCCCTATTTCAGCCGGAATATTGCGGAGTTCTGGAACAGATGGCACATTTCGCTCGGCTCCTGGCTGACGAAGTATGTCTACTATCCGTTGGGAGGCAGCCGCAAATCCAAGGCGCGCACTTACGTTAACCTGATGGCGGTAATGGCCGTTTCGGGCATTTGGCACGGGGCGGCGTGGCATTTTGTGCTCTGGGGACTTATGCATGGGGCGATGCTGTGCATTCACCGGTTTTATGTCAAAGAGATCAGGCCGCTTCTGTTCCGCGCCGGTGAACCCGTCGGCTGCTCGCCGATCCGTACGGCGGGTGCCGTCGCATTCACTTTTTGCTGCGTTACAATGACCCGCGTGTTCTTCGTCTTGCCGGCGACGGAAGGATGGAATGTGTGGCTGCGAATGTTTTCATTATGAACAAGGTGAGTGTGGTGAAAAAGGAGATTTTGCTGAAATGCCACTTGACTGCAAGTCTCGTCCTGGCTTTGCTGGTGCTGATGGTATTGGATAGGGCGGCCGATTCAACGGTACAAGACATGAAAGCGCAGGTCGCCGCTTACGCGGAAAAAGAACTGCGCGTACCGCCGTACGATGCGGTCGTGTATACACCGTTGTGGATCGAACATTTGCGTGAACAGCCGAAGGAGCGGCCAACCGTCGCCTTTTTCGGCACATCCACCGTTTACGGCACGACGGTTATCAAAGGCGTCAATACCACGGCAGGCGTTCTGCAGGCGCACCGGCCCGATGTCCGGGTATTGAATCTGGGATTGTCCGGTGCGCGGTTCACCGAGACGTATGCCATTGTGTCTTCCATGATCGATCAATTCGATGTCGCCATATACGAGATCAATTACGGGATGACGGTTGTCATGGAGAACGAGGAGGAACCGGTGGTCTATCCCGCGCTCATCGGCAAGCTGGGAGGGATTCCCCGCGACTGGGTGTCCCGCTTCCCCCATAAACATGCTGACGCGCTTCCCAGCGGCGTGCACCGGTGGGTTGCCGATCACGCGTTGAACCGCTGGACGCTGTACCGTGATCGGGATGCGCTCAGCTACGCGCTATGGAAGACACGGACGCCCAAAGAGAAAATTCGCCGGGAGCTTTCAAAGCGGGACGAGGTGCGGACAGGTAATAAAAGGCCGGCAGATCCGCTTTACAAGCCGTATGACCAGATGACGGACGACAGCAAACGCCGGATCGACGAGGGATTCCGAAACTTGTACACCTGGAAGCGGCCGTTCGATGAAGAGAGCAGTTTCGGGCTGTTCATGATCGGCAAGACGCTGGATTTGCTGCGTGCGCACGGGAAAAAAGCGGTCTTTTACACGGCGCCGCTGGACCGCCAGCTGATTGACAACCGAAAGCTGATCCGCTGGGAGGAATACCGTCGGGTAATGAATGCATACCGGGAGCTTGTGGAATCGTACGGGTATCCGTTCATCGAATTCAACAGCGGCGGCAACATCGTGCCGCACCGGTATTACCGCGATCCCACGCATCTAACTGACGAGGGAAACCGGCTATTCGGAGAAACGTTGATCAAGCACATTCCGTCGGACATTTTGGGGTGAGGCACATGCGGTATATGCGGTTGGTACTGAAATATGTGCTGCTTGCGGTCTGCTGCGCGGTGTTCATCGTCCTCTCGATTCTCGGCATTTTGTTCTTCTCCTACGAACCGACGGAATTCATCTACATGAATTTTTAATGGATGATGTGAAACCTCCGTGCCTGGCAGTACGGAGGTTCTTTCATGCGACTTGAGTTTCGCCGTCCGCGGAGCTTTTTGCCAATCGGGCGCGGTTGCAGTACACTGTTCGCAGGAGGCGACCGATATGCTGAAAGACAAGATTGTCTGGATCACCGGCGCGGGCAGCGGCATCGGCGCCGAGACGGCGAAGCAGCTCGCAAGCCGGGGCGCGGTGCCGATATTGACCGGCCGGAATGAAGAGCGGCTGCGCAGGACGGCCGCGGAGATCGGCGCGGGATGCGGCGTCTACCGGCTGGATGTGACGGACAACGGACAGGTGCAGGACGTGGCGCGGCGGATCCAGGCGGATTTCGGCCCCGTCGACGTGCTGGTCAACAACGCCGGATTCGGCATTTTCGAAATGTTCCGGGATGCGCCGCTCGATCATATTGAATCGATGATGGATACGAATTACATGGGCATGGTCCGCTGCACGAAGGCGGTGCTGCCGTCATTCCTCGCGCGGCGGGAGGGACATATCGTCAACATCGCGTCCATCGCGGGCAAATTCGCCACGCCGAAATCGACCGGCTACACCGCCTCGAAACATGCGGTGCTCGGGTTCACGAACGCGCTCAGGCTGGAGCTCAGGGGGACCGGAATCGCCGTGTCGGCGGTCAACCCCGGTCCGATCGACACGCCGTTCTTCGAGATCGCCGATCCGGACGGCCATTATGTGCGCAATGTACGCCGGTTCATGTTGAAGCCGGAGAAGGTGGCGGCGAAGATCGTGAAGGTGATCGAGACGCGCAAGGCGGAGGTCGATCTGCCGCTGGCTGCGGCGTTCGGGGTCAAACTGTACCACATGTTTCCGCGAATCGGCGACAAGATCGCCGGCACATGGCTGAACCGCAAATAGCAACGGAACGGAAATTGACGGGAGGAACATCATGGAGAAGGAATGGACATCGCTCGGCGTGAGGCCGTCGCTGGCCGGACGGCTTGAGGAAGCCGGACTGACCGAACCGGCGCCGGTGCAGGCGGCGGCAATTCCGGTCATGCTGGAAGGCCGCGACGTCTGCGTCCGGTCGCATACGGGCAGCGGCAAGACGCTGGCCTATCTGCTGCCGGCGCTGCAGCGGATCGAGACGGACAAGCCGGAGCTGCAGGCGCTCGTCATGGCGCCGACGCAGGAACTGGCGATGCAGATCGTGCGCGAGGCCGAACGTTTCGGCGGCCCGGAAGGCGTGCGCGTGCAGCAGCTGATCGGCGGCGCGTCGGTGAGCCGCCAGATCGACGGACTGAAGCGCAAGCCGCATCTCGCCGTCGGGACGCCGGGCAGGCTGCATGAACTGCTCAAGATGCGCAAGCTCAAGCTGCACGGGACGAAGCTGGTCGTGCTGGATGAGGCGGACCAGATATTCGCGCTCGGCTCGACGAAGGAACTGGAAGCGGTGCTGGACGCCGTGTCCGGGGACCGGCAGCTCGCGTTCTTCTCGGCCACGCTGCCGCCGGAGACGTCGGCGCTGGCGGAGCGGTTGATGCGGGAGCCCGTCCGGATCGATCCGGCTCCGGAGAGCCGCCTGCCCGGCTCGATCCGGCACTATGCGGTGCGTGCGGAACGGCGCGCCCAATTCGATACGGTGAAGCGGCTGCTGCATGCGCTGCGCCCGTCATCGGCGCTGATCTTCTTCGATCAGACGGACCAGATCGCGCATTGGGAGGCGCGGCTGCGGTATGAAGGGTTTGCGGCCGGCGCATTGTACGGCGACGCGGACAAGCTGACCCGGTCACAGACACTCGACCGGCTGCGGGACGGCCGGCTGCGCATCGTGTTGACAACGGATGTCGCGGCCCGGGGCATTGACATCCCGGAGCTTGAGCTCGTCGTCAGCCTCGGCGTGCCGACGGATGCCGAGCGCTACATCCACCGCGCCGGGCGAACCGGCCGCATGGGCCGGGAAGGGACGGTCGTCTCGCTGGTCGATCCCCGCGATTGGCTCCGGGTCGGGAAGCTGATGCGCAAGCTCGGCATCGCGATCGAGGAGCGCAAGCTGTACGGCGGACAATTGATCGATCCGTCCGAGCGGAAGCGCGATGCGCATTCCCGACCGGCCGCGGGCAAACCCGCCGCGCGGCGGGCGGAGATGCAGCCGGTCAAGCCGGGCGAAGAGGCGGGAGAGAAGGGAGCGGGCGCAGAAGCGGCGAATGCGGCGGCCAGGCACCGTGCGGCGGTTTCCCGTCCGGAATCCCGCGCCGGCAAAGGCAAGTCAAGCCGGCGCGAACGCGAACTCGACCGGAAGAACAAAGGGGCTCCGCGGTGGCTGAAGGCGAAATGGGAGAGCGAGCGGCAATCGACGAAATGACATGATTTTTGCCCTCCCCCCTGAAAAGCTCGAATGGTTCCGAATGTTGTACACGAACGACCCGGCGCGCTGGTCGGATGAAACACACCATTCGATCAGGGAGGAGGATGCAGCAGCGATGCATAGCTCTGCATGGAGAAAAACGGTAATTTCGGCTCTGGCCGTCATGACATTATTCGGAGGTGCCGCTTCGGCTTTTGCGGACGGCAAAGGCAAGGGGCATGACAAAGACAACAAGGGACACAACGGCCATTCGCACGAAAAGAAGCCGTCGGATCGCAAAACTTCGAACGAGATCGTCATCCGGCTGCAGTTCAAAGACGAGCAGGAGATGAAATGGGCGCTGGTTCCGATCATGCGTCTGGCTTCGAAAGGCGTCTTCACCGGCTACGAAGACGGCACGTTCAAGCCGCATCAGACGGTCTCTCGCATCGAGGCGCTGACGGCCGCCGTCCGGATGATGGGGCTGCGCGAACAGGCCGAGTCTGAAGAAGAAATGCGCACGGAGCTGCATTTCAAGGACGCGAACAAGATCGTCAAGCAGTATCCGTGGGCTGTCGGATATGTGGCGGTCGCGGTGGAGAACGGGCTGTTCTCCGAAACGGAAGACAAGGTCCATCCCGACAAACCGGCCGACCGGCTGTGGGCGACCATGCTGCTGGTCAAGGCGCTCGGTCTGGAAGATGAAGCGCAGGCCAAGCACAATGCCTCGCTGCCGTTCCGCGATGCGAAGGACATTCCGGCTGGCGCAGTCGGCTATGTGGCCGTTGCCATCGAGAAAGGGCTGATCACCGGCTACCAGGACGGCACGTTCAAGCCGAACCGGCCGGTTACGCGGGCCGAACTCGCGGCGCTGCTTGACCGCACGGACAGCCAGATTCCGGATGAGCGGACGGTTTCCGGCGTGGTGAAGGCGGCGACGAACGGCGCCATCGTTGTCACCAAGTCGGACAATACCGATGTCGTGCTGCCGGTCGCTGCCAATGCGTTCATTTTCCGCGGCGGCGCGAAGGTTGATGCTTCCGCCCTGAGAGCGGGCGACAAGGTGTTTGTTCTCACTTACAACGGTGAGGCGGTGTTCATTGAAGTGACGCAGCCCGCTTCACAATCGAACGCGTTCACGGATGCCGGTATCCTGAATTCGGTCACCTTGAACGCGGAAGGCCGGCTGTCGACGATTTCGCTGACGAAGAATACCGACAGCGGCACACTTGCCGTCATATACAACGTGGCGAAGGACGTCCAGATTGTCGGCGACGCTTCGCAGCTTACCGCCGGACGTTACGTCGAGGTATCCGGCACGGATTCGACGGTGACGAAGATTACAATCAAAGCTTGAGAAAGCTCTCGAGCTGATGGAGTGAACAAGGGGCTGCCCGTCTGCCGTCCGCCCGCCGCGGACGAAGAAGGTGCAGCCTCTTGTGCTATGGATCATGCAAGCGATGCGGAAACTTGCGCTTCCATTTTTTGAACCGGCTGCACCAAGTTCGGTATAATGATGGAGACAAGGCAGGTGATCATATGGAGCCGCTTGTCAAGGTTGAGGAACTGTCGGGCGGTTACAGTCCGCGGCGGCCCGTGCTGCAAGGCTTGACCTTCACGGTCGCGCCGGGCGAGATCGTCGGGCTGATCGGACTCAACGGAGCCGGCAAGAGCACGACGATCCGCCATCTGCTCGGGTTGATGACACCGTTCGAGGGGACGGTCCGGATCGGCGGCGTCACGCTGGAGGAAGATGCGGAACGGTATCGCCGGTCTTTCGCCTATGTGCCGGAGACGCCGCTGCTGTTCGACGAACTGACGGTGCAGGAACATTTGCGGCTGACGGCGATGGCCTATGACATCGATGAATCGACATATGTCGACCGGGCGGAGCGGCTGCTCGGCGAATTCCGCATGGCGGACAAGCGTTCCGCTTTCGCGGCGCATTTGTCCAAAGGAATGAAGCAGAAAGTGATGATCATGAATGCGCTGCTCGCCGCGCCGCCGCTCTATATCATTGACGAGCCGTTCCTCGGGCTCGATCCGCTCGCCATGCGGTCGCTGCTCGAACGGTTGAACGAGGAGAAACGCTCCGGCTCCGCCATCCTGATGAGCTCCCACATCCTGTCGACGCTCGAAGCGTACTGCGACCGCTATCTGCTGCTTCACGACGGGCGGCTGCTCGCTTCGGGCACGCTTGAAACCTTAAGGGAAATGGCCGGAATGCCCGGCGCGTCGCTCGAACGGTTGTTTTTCCGGTTCATCGCCCCGGAAAGGAATGCGTATGGAAGCTGATTTGGAGGCGCTGCGCCGCAAGCGGGCGGAAGCATGGCGCAAGGCCGTGACTCCCTATGTCCGCGACATGGCGCGGAGCGGGTTTCCCTCGGTCGCGGTGCTGGCTGCGCTTGCGGCCTTGAGCGGCTATACGGCGTTTCTGGAAAATGTTCCGCCGGGTTTCCCGATAGCCGCCGTCGGAGCGGCGCTCATGACGCTGCTGCTCGTCCGGTCGCCGCTGCGCACCCATCTACGGCCGGCGGACGCCGTCTTCCTGATGCCGCGCGAGCGTGAGATGGAGCGGTACATGAAGGCCGCCAGGCGGAGCGGGTACCTCTCCGGCAGCGCGCTGACGCTCGCCGTCTGGCTGCTCTACGCGCCGCTCTACGGTCAGAGCGGCGCACCGACGGGGGCGGCTGCGCTCGTCCCGGCGCTGCTCGTCCTGAAGGCGGCGAATGACGCCGGCGCCTGGCAGGAGCGCCGCATGGCCCGCGAGACTGCGCGGCGGTTGTGCCGGCTGCTTCGCACGGCGCTGACGCTGGCGGCGGTCTGCGCGCTGCTTACGAAGCCGCTCATTGCCGCGCTCGGCTTCGCGGCCGCAGCCGCCGCGCTCCAGGCCGCCGTCTGCCGGCTGCCGGCCAGGCACCGGTTCCCGTGGCAGCGGCTGTTCGATGAAGAAGCGCGGACGCGACGGCTATATGAGCGATTTTTCCGCTCGTTCACCGATCTGCCGTCGGAAGCGGAAGCGCCGGCCCGGCGGCCGTACGCGGCCTGGATCGCCGGCGCCATCCGGCACGGCCGGCACAATACATACTTGATGCTTTATACGTTGACGCTCGTCCGCACCGACATCGGCGGCATGCTGATCCGGCTGACCGCTGTCGGCGCGCTGGCCGGCGCGGTCACCGGCGCAAGCGGAGCCCTGGCGGGCTGGGCGGGAGCGATTGTCGCCTGGCTGTTCGCGCTGGCAGCCGGGGTGCAGGCGGGAACGGTGCGCCATGCGCACCGGCACGCGGTGTGGCGGCATCTGTACCCGCTTCCCGAGGCCGGACGCAGGCGCGCCGCCGTGCGCGTCGCCGCGGCCGCGCACTTCGCCGGCGCCGTGCTGCTCGGCCTCGCCGCCGGGCTGTCTGCGGCGCTTGACGGCCGGTACGCGCCGGCCCTGGCGGCGCTGGCCGGCTGCCTGGCGCTCGTGCCGGCGACGGCGCTCCGCCTGCGCAGGAATATGGAGCGGGAGGCGGTGGAATAGACGCGCGGCCCGGCCGTCCGGGGACCGGGCGGTTTGGCGCCGCGTAACGGATGCTGGGCGCCTGACGGTGCGTGTAACGGAACGTGGTTCCGTTAGCGGGGGCCGCTGGTGCGAGCGGGCATGCTATAACAGAATGTGGTTCCGCTAATGGCGGCCGTCGTACGGGTCCGTCGACTTCGCGCCGCATTTAACGGCACGAGATGCCGTTAATGGGCCGGCGAAGAGGGTAAGCGTGCAAATAACGGCACGAAATGCCGTTAAACGCCGCCGCGGGCGTGCCCAGACGGCTCCGCGCCGTAATTAACGGCATGAGATGCCGTTATCGGACCCGGCAAAGCGGGTAAACAGGCAAATAACGGCACAAGATGCCGTTAATCACCGCCACCGGACGGCTCACCGTCGGCGTTCATACCCATAACGATTTCAAGGAGGCGTTCACATGCGCGATCCGCGAGTGGAACAGTTGGCCAAGGTGCTCGTCGGCCATTCGATCAAGGCGAAGCCCGGCGAGAAGGTGCTGATCATCGGTGCCGCCGAGACGTCGCCGCTGATCAAGGAGACGTACCGCCAGGTGCTGCGGGCGGGGGCCCATCCGATTCTGCAGGTGGGCCTTGCGGAGCTGGACAAAATCTTCTTCGACGAAGCAAGCGACGAGCAGCTTCAGGACATCGAAGTGATGGAATGGCTGTATCATCGGGCGGACGCCGTCATCCGCATTCTCGGCGGCGCCAACAACAAGGAGCTGACCGGCGTCGACCCGCAGAAACTGACCGCCCGCCGGCGCGCGACGGCGAAGCTGTCCGAATATTTGATGAAAGGCGGCGCGCGCTGGGTGTTGACGATGTTCCCGACGCAGGCGCAGGCGCAGGACGCCGAAATGTCGCTGGAGGAATACGAAGACTTCGTCTTCTCGGCGACCAACGTCGACTATGCGGAAATGGAGCGCTCGATGAAACAGGCGGCCGAGCGGTTCGACCGCGCGAACAAAGTGCGGATCGTCGGCAAGGAGACGGATCTGACCGTCGACATCGCGGGCCGCAAAGGCATCGTCTGCGCCGGGGAGCACAATGTGCCGGACGGCGAAATCTTCTATTCGCCGAACCATCTGCTCACCGAAGGCCATATTTACTATGATTGGCCGACCGTCTACAACGGCCGCGAGATCAGCGGCATCCGGCTCGTGTTCGAGAAGGGCCGCGTGACCCGGGCGTCCGCCGAGAAAGGCGAGGACGCGCTGCTGGCCGCGCTCGACACGGACGAAGGGGCGCGCTACCTCGGCGAGCTCGGCATCGGCATGAACTTCGGGATTACGCGTCCGACGAAGGACATCCTGTTCGACGAGAAAATCGGCGGCTCCGTCCATCTCGCGCTCGGCCGCGCCTACGAGGAAGCGGGCGGCGGCAACCAATCCGCCATCCACTGGGACATGGTGAAAAACCTGAAAGACGGCGGCGAGATCTACCTCGACGGCGAATTGGTGCAGAAGGACGGCAAGTGGCTGTTCTGATCCCCCCATCCGGCAAACATGAAACCCGCGGTGAGCGGAGCTTGCAACGAATGCAATGCGCCGTCCCGCGGATTTTTGCGTTTACGTAATGAAGTTTCAAGCCCGGCCTTCCTTGACGTCGAGCACGGCCCGATGAATCGTGTCAAACAGCTCCTCCAGATGCTCCTCTTCGATGCACGAGAACGCGACGCGCAGATCCGTCTCGCCCAGCGCGATCGTGCCGACGCCATAGGCGTCGAGCAGCCGCTTCCGCACCTGCTCGGCGGAAACGCCGTTCAGCTTCAGGCACATGAAATATCCGGAGTTGAACGGGTAATAGTCCCACGCGCCCGCGTACCGGCCGCTGTCGAGGAGCTCTTTCACGCGGTTCGCGCGCCCTTTCATGATGTTGTACTTCTCCAGCTTCTGCGCTTCGAAATCCGGCGACTGCAGCGCGCGCAGCACGAACGTCTGCGAAGGATGCGGACCGCTCGAAATCGTGGCGCGGATGATGCCGAGCGTCTTCTGCTCCAGGGCGTCGAGCAGCGCTTCGGACTCCGACGCAAACGTAATGAATCCGACACGGAAGCCCCAGACATATTCTTCCTTCGTGGCTCCGTCGACTTTCACGGGCAGGACGCGGGGGTGCAGACCGGCCAGCTTGCCGAACAGCGATTCGTGCAGCGAATCCTCGAAGAACAAGGCGAAATAGGCGTCGTCCGTCACGGCCACGACGTTCACGCCCGCTTCGGCCGCGTCCCGGATGGCGGCGACGATCTCGTCCCCCTCTTCGCGGGTCGGCGTGTATCCCGTCGGATTGTTCGGGAAGTTCAGGATGACGATCGCCTTGCCGCTGCGGTTCCTGCAGGACAGAAGCGCGTCGCGCAGCCCGGCGCTGTTGAACTTGTTCCGCTCGTCGTACAGCGGATAATGCACAATCTCGGCGCCGCGGCGGATGCCGAAGGTCAGCTCGTAGTTCTCCCAATTTTTATCGGGGATGATCACCGCGTCGCCCGGGCCGGCGAACAGGTCGGCGACGATGCTGAGGCCGTGCGTGAGCGCGTTCGTCGCGATCGGCAGGCCGAACGACTTGCCCGCGAGCGACGGATTGTCCTTCAGCATCTTCTCGCGCCATGCCTTGCGCAGGTCGGGTTTGCCGGCCGGCGGGGCATAGTCGTACAGATCCTTCGGTTCATATTCGGAGAGCGTCCGCTGGATGACGTCGAGGTGCATCGGCACCCCCTTCTCCAGCGCGATGCCGATCGTCGCGTTGAAGCGGTTCGCCTTCGCACGCGCCTCTGCAGACTGGCTCAGAATCCCGACTTTCGGAAAATAGATCGCCCGTCCCAAATCCGACAACATGGCATAAACGTGGGCGTTCTCGCGTTCAATCGTCTCATTCAGTTGTCTGGCTTGCGGATTCATGGTCAATCGTTCCTCGCATCCTTTCCGTAGAAGCTGTCGTCCGGGCAGCCGGACAACGTCCGATGCCGAATATTATAACATCCCGGATGCCCGAAACGCCATGAATTTCCGAACAATGGCCCGCGATTTTCCCCGGACCGGTTGTGTTGCGCGCCGTTTTGCGGCTGATGTATGATGGGTTCAGAACGATGCGGACATGAAATGAGGTGGCCACATGCTGAAATTGTCACCGAATTCGCTTGTGCTGCTGCCGGCGCTGGCCAAAATCAGCTGTGAGCCGAACTGGCGCTGGCAGAAACGGGAGAAGCCGATGCCCAATTACGATCTGTTCTACGTCTGGAGCGGCCAGGGATGGCTGGAACTGAACGACAAGACGTACGAGATCGGCAAGGGCAGCTGCTTCCTGTTCCGTCCGGGCGACCACCCGACCGCGACGCACAATCCGCAGAAGCCGCTCGTGCTGACCTATATCCATTTCGATGTAACGGAACCGGTCGAGATCATTCCGAAATCGTACCGGGTGCTTCAGGAGACGGTCGAGTTCGAACATCTGCTGTCCCGGTATGTACGCATGTTCCTCATCAAGACTTACGCTGCCGAGGAAGAAGCGCGGCTCATCCTCAAAATGCTGCTTATCCATCTGCTGCGCGAGGACTACGGCCAGCCGCCCGAGAAAAAAGCAAGCAATCATCTGACCGAGACGATTCACGAGATCGCGAACTACATCCGTCAGCATCCGGGCATGCAGCACCGCGTCGAGGATCTCGCGAGACGCGCCAACCTGTCGCCGCGCTATTTCGCGATCAAGTTCAAGGAGCTCACCGGCATGTCGGTGCAGCAGTTCCTGATCCGCTCCCGGATCGAACGCGCGCAGCATCTTCTGATGCACACCGGGATGAATGTGACGGAAGTGGCGGATGCGCTCGGGTATCGGGACATCTTTTTCTTCAGCAGGCAGTTCAAACAATATACGGGCAAGAGTCCGTCGGAAGTCCGGTAACGTAAGCCGTCCGCCGCAATCCCGCAGGCAGGCGGCTTTATTGTTGCGGCGCGCCCGGGCGGTACCGCTCCATCAGACCGGCTGTCTCCCGATCGAGCGGAAGTCCGCGCTCCAACAGTCCGGCGGTAGCCGCCGAACGTGCCTTGTCCGACAAGTTCTGGCCGAATTTGAACTTGGCGGTGATGGAACTCGGCACGAGTTTCAGGACGGCGACGCTTTTCAGCCGCGGAGCGTAGCGCGGATCGTCCGGACGGATCGGTTCATAACCGCCTTCCGGCTGCAGTTTCTTCATCATCGCTTCGAGGGCCATGGCTTTCTCCGCAATGTCCTCGACGATTTCGATGCGGCCCGCGATCAGCACCGATTTGAAATAGGCCGACGCCCGACAGGCCATGACCGGATCGGTAAAATAGGACGGAATGATCGCATACTCCCTGGCGACGGCGAAGGCCGCGTGCGGATTGCTGCGGATCGCGTCCATTTTGTCTCCGGCCCGGCTTCCGTGGAAGTAGACCGCACCGTCCGCATACACGAAATTGAGCGGCGTGATGCTCGGCCGTCCGTCCGGGCGGACCGCCGACAGAAAGCCGAAGCTCGATTCCTCCAGAAACTGCTCGATTTCCCGTTGATCCGTCATTTCAAATTCCCGTCTTCTCATTCCGGAATCCCCCTTTCGTGTGAAATCGATCATAAACTGACGATTGACAGAACAAAAGTGCCATTTCATAGTGAGAAGAACAGGTCCATTTTCAAAGGGTGTCGGGGGGAAACGAAATGAGCGGTTTCGAGATCGCGGTCAAACCGCTGTATTTGAGGTTTTTGCAGGAAGGATACGGCAAACGCGATGCCCTCTACGAGGCGATCCGCGCCGCGATGCTGGCGGGGGCGGTGCCGGAAGGCGCGCGTCTGCCGGCCACCCGGCTGCTCGCCGCTTCGTTCGACGTTTCCCGGGGAGTGGCAGCGGCCGCTTACGATATGCTGCATGCGGAAGGCTATGTGCGGACCGCCGTCGGTTCGGGAACGTATGCGGCGTACCGCGCCCCGGTCGGCGGCCTGATCAAGGAGACGGCGGATCCGGTTCATCCGGCGGGCACCGAGAACGCGCGAACGGGCAAGGTGCAGCTGTCCTCGCTTGGCAGGCGGGTCGTTGCCGCGGGCAGGCGCATGGAGCTTTCCCTGAATGACCGGGTGCCGTATGATCTGCGGATCGGACAGCCGGTGATTGCGGATTTTCCGTATGATGATTGGAAGCGGGCCGTCTATGCGGAGATTCGCCGTTTTCCGGGAAGGCTGCAGGAAGACGCTTTTCGGGCCGAAGGCCATGAACCGCTGCGCAGCGCGATTGTCCGCCATCTGGTGACAACGAAGGGCATAAGGGCCAATCCGGAACAGGTCGTCGTGACGAACGGATCGATGCAGGCGCTCGCGCTGATCGCGATGCTGCTGCTCGATCCGGGGGATCCTGCCGTCGTCGAGGACCCGGGCTATCCGGGGACGTGGGCGTCGGTCGAGGCGGCCGGCGGGAGACTCATCGCGGCGAAGGTGGACCGGAGGGGCATTGTGCCGGAAGACTGGCCGGCGCGGCTGCTGTTCGTGACGCCGAGCCGGCAGTTCCCGACCGGCGGCGTATTGCCGATGGAACGGCGCGCCGCATTGCTGGATTGGGCGGCGCGGCGCAATGCCGTCATCGTCGAAGACGATTACGACAGCGAGTTCCGCTGGGGCGGGCGGCCGGTGGAACCGCTCAAGGCGATGGACCAGGGCGGCTGCGTGATTTATATCGGAACGTTCTCGCGGACGATGTTGAGGGATGTCCGAATCGGCTATGCGGTGCTGCCCGATGGGCTCGTCGAGCCGTTTCGCCGCGCGAAGGCATGGACCGAGCCGCATCCGACGGATCTGATCTGGCAGCGGGCGCTTGCGCGCTTCATGGCCGCGGGCGCGTATGCCCGCCATTTGCGGCGCATGCAGCGCATTTGCGGGACGAGGATGCAGCGGTTCTGCGAACGGCTGGAGAAGCTGCCGGGAGAGCCCTTCGACTGGTATCCGTCCGTCAGCGGGATGCATGTTTACGGCGAATGGCGCAGGGATCCCGGCGAATACGACGCGTTCCGGGCAGCATGTCTGGAGCGGGGCGTCGTCTGGACGGACGGGGACCGGTATCGGCTCACCCCGCCCGTAAGGCGCAGCGCGATGTTCGGCTTCGCCCATCTCGACGACCGGACGATGGACGCTGCCGCGGAGCGGATGGCGGATGCGCTGCTGCGCCTGCGCAGCCGGCGGCGCTAGACTTCGTACCGCATGAGCGTCGGCTTTGCAAGGATAGGGTGCGGCTCCCGGAGCGGTCAGGATCGGGTCTTCAGCAGGCGGCCGAGCGCTTCGCCCATGCGGACTTTGGCGCCGGGCGCCAGATCGCTCCGCGGTTCGAATGTTCCGTTCTCGGTGAGCAGGACGACGGTCGAGCCGAATTCGAACCAGGCCAGTTCGCCGCCGCGGCTGAGCCGGTCCGCCTTCGGATCGGCATAGCGTATGCCGCTGACGTTGAGCGCGCCGACTTTCACGACCGCCGTCTCGCCCGTTTCATGGCGGATATATGTGACAAGGCGTTCGTTCCGGCTGAGCACCCGCGGCATGTGGGTGAGGCCGAAGTCGTTGACGGGATATACGCGTCCCGGCAGATGATGGCGTTCGACGACGACGCCGTCCACCGGCGAATGGATGCGGTGGTAGTCGGACGGACTCAGGTAGAGCACGATGCCGTATCCGTTCCGGTAGCTCTCCGCGCGCGGATTGCCGCCGAGCAACTCGTCGATCGTGTAGTCCTGGCCTTTCACGTTGAAGATCGTTCCCTGGCGGATCGGTCCCATGCCGGTGATCCGCGCGTCGACCGGACTGACCAGAACGCCGGGCGCATCATCGACCGGACGGGCTCCCGGTTTCAGCCGGCGGGTGAAAAACTCGTTCAGTGTCGCATAGTCCCCGATCGCTTTCTCCGCTTCTTCCACCGCGATGCCGTAGACGCGCGCGAATCGCGGTATGAGCAGCCTGCTGGCCGGCGAGTGCGCGAACCGGCCGGCGAGACGGGAAATCCATTTCCGCGAACCCAGTTCCGTGAGCGTTCTCAGCAGCCATTTGCTCAACTCCGCTTGCTCCTTCCGTGGGCTTTTGCCGCCTAGTGTGCCACAATGCCGGGGACAAATCAATAGACCGATGGACGCGGAAGATTCATAGATGCCGCATATTTCCGTACGCGGGAGCCGGGATCCGGTGCGCCGGATGCGCCGACCAATCGCCCGCCCATGGGGAGCCGCCGTGTCCGGCCGGACATTTGCCGTATATGTTGCTGGCAGGACTCATGCGAGAGGAGGTCGGGCCGATGGCGGTGCCCAGGGTGGCCTTCGTCACGCCCGGATCGTTCGCCATCCCTTCGTCCAAGGGAAGTTCGGTCGAACGCGTCATCGAATACCTCGCCCCGCGTCTGGACCGGCGGCGGTTCGAGCCCCGGATCTACGGCCGGACGGGACGCGGGCTTTCCCGCGTCGGTTCGCTCGGCGGCGTGCGGATCGAGCGTTTTCCGGCCGCCGACAAGAAGGCGTATGTGCGCGCGGTCGGCACGGCGATGCGGAAGTTCCGTCCAACCCTGATCCAGGTGGAGAACCGTCCGCTGTACGTGCTCCGGTTGAGGCGGCGTTTTCCCCGAACAAAAATTTGGCTCAGCCTCCAGTCGAAAACGTTCATCGGGAAGCGGTACATCAGCAGATCGGCGCTGAAACGGAGTCTGGCCGCGGCCGACCGCGTGCTTGTCAACAGCCATTGGCTGCGCCGGACGGTAGCGGAGATGGTGCCGGAAGCTGCGGACAAGCTGCGCGTCCTCCATTTGGGCGTCGACATCGACCGGTTCCGGCCGCCGGACGACCCGGGGAGCGGCGAGCGAAGGCGGCGGCTGCGCGAAGACCGCGGTTGGACGGACCGGACGGTCGTCCTGTTCATGGGCCGGCTCATCCCGCGCAAGGGCGTGCATCATCTGCTGGCCATCCTGCCGAAGCTGGCCGAGGCGCATCCCGACGTGCTGCTCGTCATCGTCGGCAGCCCGTTCTACGGTTCCCATCGGGATACGGCGTACTCGCTGCGGCTGAAGAGAATGGCGCGCGCGATGAAGCGGCACGTGCTGTTCGTTCCGTATGTGCCGTACACGAAAGTGCCCGACTGGTTCCTCGCCGCCGATATCGCGGTCGTGCCGTCGAAGCCGGGCGAGGCGTTCGGCCTTGTCAACGTCGAGGCGATGGCGAGCGGGCTGCCGGTCGTCGCCTCCCGGGTGGGCGGCATCGTCGAGGTGGTCGAAGACGGCGAGACGGGGTATCTTGTGAACCCTGCGAACATGGAGGCGGAACTGCTGGACCGGATCGGCGCGCTCATCCGCGATCCGGAGTTGCGCAGCCGAATGGGCGCGGCCGGCCGGAAGCGCGTCGAGGAAAAGTTCACGTGGCAGCGCACCGCCGAAGTTTGGATGGAGCTGTACGAGCGCGGATAGGCGGCGCCGGGGGGGGTGACGTGAGCGGCTGTAACGTGGATGGCACGTTACAGCGCATGTGCGGCGGTGCCGTGAGCGGTTGTAACGTGGATAACACGTTACAGCGCATGTGCGGCGGTGCCGTGAGCGGCTGTAACGTGGATGGCACGTTACAGCGTCTGTGCGGTGATGCCGTGAGCGGCTGTAACGTGGATGGCACGTTACAGCGTCTGAGAGGTGGTGCGGTGAGCGGCTGTAACGTGGATGGCACGTTACAGCGTCTGTGCGGCGGTGCCGTGAGCGGCTGTAACGTGGATAACACGTTACAGCGTCTGAGAGGTGGTGCGGTGAGAAGTTGTAACGTGGATGGCACGTTACAGCGTCTGCGGGCGGTGCTCAAATGAATTCACAACTCCGGTTGACAGTTGCAGGAAACTCCTGTATAGTCAAAGGCGAATCCACTAGGGGCGCCCTTGCGGGCTGAGATAAGGCGAATCCGCCTTGGTCCCTTTGAACCTGATCTGGGTAATGCCAGCGTAGGAAAGTGGGAAGGCTTCGGAATTCGGAATACGATGCAGCGTGCACCCGGCGTGCCAACGGACCGCCGTATGTCCGTCGTGTGCCCGCCGTGCCCGTCGTATGCGAATGAGCCGCTTCCCCGTGAAGCGGCTTTTTGCATATGCGGGATCTTGCGGGCGGGATAGGCCTTGGCATACTGTGTGCAGGTGCATTGTGGAAGCATGCTGACGGCGGCGATATGCTGCAACCGGAGTGACTCCATGCGCGGAGATCGTTTTGCGGCGATCGCTGCACCGCGCATGAAGGCCGCGAGGCAGCAGCACTCGTCAGGCAGGTTTGTCTTGCCGCATGCATCACACCGCCGAATGTCATGATCCGGAGCCGCCGGCGCTGGCCTCCTATTGGATTCACATCATCCAAACGGGAGGTCTTTTTTCATGTCCATTCACCTCTCCACATCCCCGATTCCCGGAAGCCGCAAAGTGTATCTCACCGGCAGCCGCCCCGATCTGCGCGTGCCGATGCGGGAAGTCGCGCTCGCCCCGAGCCGGACACCGCAGGGCGAGACGCCGAATGATCCGGTCCTGCTGTACGACACCAGCGGACCGTACACCGACCCGGAGGCCGGCATCGACATCCGCCGGGGCCTGAATCCGCTGCGCGGCACCTGGATCGCCGAGCGCGGCGACACCGAAGCGTACGAAGGCCGCGCCGAACGGCCGGAAGACAACGGCTGGCGCACGCCGGAACAGGCGGAGCGGGCGGGCATCGAACGGTTCCCCGGCCCGCCGAGGCGGCCGCTGCGCGCGAAACCCGGCCGCGCCGTCACCCAGATGCATTACGCCAGAAAAGGCATCATCACGCCGGAGATGGAATTCGTCGCGATCCGCGAAGGGATGGATCCGGAGGTCGTCCGCGCCGAAGTGGCGGCCGGCCGCGCGGTCATCCCGGCGAACATCAACCACCCCGAGAGCGAGCCGATGATCATCGGCCGGAAATTCCATGTCAAGATCAACGCGAACATCGGCAACTCCGCCGTCGCGTCCTCGATTGAAGAAGAAGTCGAGAAAATGGTCTGGGCCACCCGCTGGGGCGCCGACACGATCATGGACCTGTCCACCGGACGCAACATCCATGCGACCCGTGAATGGATCATCCGCAACTCGCCCGTTCCCGTCGGCACCGTGCCGATCTATCAGGCGCTCGAGAAAGCGGGCGGCAATCCCGCCGATCTGACGTGGGAGATCTACCGCGACACGCTGATCGAGCAGGCGGAGCAGGGCGTGGACTACATGACGATCCACGCGGGCGTGCTGCTCCGGTACATCCCGCTTACGGCGAAACGGGTGACGGGCATCGTCTCGCGCGGCGGCTCGATCATGGCGTCCTGGTGTCTCGCGCATCACGAGGAGAACTTCCTGTACACCCGGTTCCGCGAAATCTGTGAAATCTTGCGCGCCTACGACATCACCGTCTCCCTCGGCGACGGACTCCGTCCCGGTTCGATCGCCGACGCGAACGACGAGGCGCAGTTCGCCGAACTCGAGACGCTGGGCGAGCTGACGAAGATCGCCTGGGAGCACGATGTGCAGGTGATGATCGAAGGTCCGGGCCACGTCCCGATGCACATGATCAAGGAGAATGTCGACCGCCAGGCGGAAATCTGCCAGGATGCGCCGTTCTACACGCTCGGTCCGCTGACGACGGACATCGCGCCCGGCTACGACCACATCACGTCGGCCATCGGCGCCGCGATGATCGGCTGGTTCGGCACGGCGATGCTCTGCTACGTGACGCCGAAGGAGCATCTCGGCCTGCCGAACAAGGACGACGTCAAGGAGGGCGTCATCGCCTACAAGATTGCCGCCCACGCCGCCGACCTCGCCAAGGGCCATCCCCGGGCGCGCGCATGGGACGACGCGCTGTCCAAGGCGCGCTTCGAGTTCCGCTGGCGCGACCAGTTCCATCTGGCGCTCGATCCGGAGCGGGCGATGGCGTACCACGACGAGACGCTGCCGGCCGAGGGGGCGAAGACGGCCCATTTCTGTTCGATGTGCGGACCGAAATTCTGCAGCATGAAGATGTCGCAGGAGCTGCGGGACTATGCGGCGAGCCGCGGCATGAGCCTCGAAGAAGCGGTGGAAGCGGGGCTCAAGGAGCGCGCCGGCGCGTTCCGCGATGCGGGAGGAAGCCTGTATGGCTGACGATCCGGACAAAGAATGCGGCATGGCGGAACATATCGCGGGGCTGACGAACGGTTCGGAACAGACGGCTGCCGGTCGGCAAAAGGAAACGGCGGAACCCGGACGTTCGGCGGATCGGACGGACATGGAGCGGTACAGCCGGCAGATCCGGTTCACGCCGATCGGTCCCGAAGGACAGCGCCGGCTGCTTGAAGCTTCGGTGCTGATCGTCGGAGCCGGCGCGCTCGGCGCATCGCTCGCCCAGCATATGGCGAGGGCCGGCGTCGGCCGCATCCGGATCGTTGACCGGGATTTCGTCGAGCCGAGCAATCTGCAGCGGCAGACGCTGTTCGACGAGGAGGACGCCCGGCTGGCGCTGCCGAAAGCGGCGGCCGCCGCGGCGAAGCTGAGGCGGATCAACAGCGGCATCGCGATCGAGGAGCATGTGGCGGACGTCACTTCGGCGAACGCGGCGGCGCTTGCCGAAGGGGTGCAGCTCGTTCTGGACGGCACGGACAATGCCGCAACGCGGCTGCTCATGAGCGACGTCTGCTTCGCCCTCGGCATTCCGTTTCTGTACGGCGGAGCGGTCGGCGCGTCGGGCATGAGCGCGGCGCTCGTCCCGGGCGAGACGGCCTGCCTGCGCTGCCTGATCGGCGGGGAGCAGGAGGCGGCGGACGCGGGCACATGCGAGACGGAAGGCGTCATCTCGCCGGTCGTCGAACTGGTCGCCGCCCTGCAGGCGGCCGAAGCGCTCAAATGGCTGACCGGCCGCCGCGAGGCGCTGCGCCGGACGTGGATTTCGGCGTCGCTCTGGCCGTCTGAATGGCGAGAGTGGCGGCTGCCGGGCCCTTCGCGGGATTGCGCGGTATGCGGGCGGGCGAAGCCCCCGGCGGAATCCGGCTTGCCGATGGAACGGGCTGAGGCCGGGCCGAAGCGGCTTGCCGTCCGGGAAGAAGCGTCGGCGGCCCCGTCACCGCGTCCGGCCGCCGGCCCGATCCGCGCCGCGGTCCTGTGCGGCCGGGATACGGTGCAGTTGACGCTGGACCATCCGCTGCCGCTCGAGCGGATCGAGGAGCGGCTCCGTGCGGACGGCTGCATCATCACGCGCAATCCGTGGCTCATCCGCGCGGAGACGGGGGACGGCAGGCGGTTTGTTGTGTTCCGCGGAGAAGGGCGCGTGCTGGTGCAGGGCGTCTCGGATGCGGAAGAAGCGGTTCGCGGACTGACGGAGCTTTTGCATCAACCGAATGAAGAAGGAGTGACGGTGCGATGAGCCGTGCGGCGTTTGATTTCCGGCTGTATGCCATTACGGCCGAGTCCTGCCACCCCGGCCGGGATCTGATCGAAGTCATGGAAGCGGCGATCCGCGGCGGCGCGGACATCGTGCAGCTGCGGGACAAGGAGACGCCGCCGGAACGGCTGCTCGGGAAAGCCCGCGCGCTCCGGGAGCTTACGCGGCGCTACGGCGTGCCGTTCATCGTGAACGACTATCCGGAGCTGGCGCTTGAGGCGGAGGCGGACGGCGTCCATCTCGGCCAGGAAGACATGCCGATCGCGGAGGCGCGCAGGCTGCTCGGCGAGGACAAGATCATCGGCATCTCGACCCATTCGATCGAGCAGGCGCGGGAAGCGGTCCGGGCGGGCGCCGACTACATCGGCGTCGGGCCGGTCTATCCGACGCCGACGAAGCCGGGCCGGCCGGCGGCCGGATTGGAATACGTCCGGCTGGCCGCGGCGGAGATCGCCATCCCGTGGGTCGCGATCGGCGGCATTACACTTGACAATGCGAACGAAGTGCTGGACGCAGGGGCGCGCCGGCTGTGCGCGGTGTCCGCCATCGTCGGCAGCCCCGACCCCGAGGCGGTCAGCCGGGAGCTGAAGGCCCGGATCACCGCCCGGGAAGCGGGGCAGGCGGCAGATGCAGCCCGTGCGGCGGAAGGCCCGATTCGGCTTCGCCTCAACGGGCGCGATACGGAGACGACGGCGCGAACGCTCGGCGAACTGATCGAGCGGCACGGCCTCAAGGACCGGCGGATCGTCGCCGAGGTGGACGGCGAGATCGTCACACGTTCCGAATGGAGCCGGACGCCGCTTAAGGCCGGCGCCGCCGTGGAGCTGGTCCATTTCAGGGGAGGGGGGTGATCGGATGCACGAGGCGTTTTATCGCGTTCCGCCGCTCGTCATCGGCGGCCGGACGCTGCGGTCGCGGCTGTTTCTCGGCACGGGGCGGTTCCCGAGTCCGGCGGTCATGCTCCAGGCGCTGGAGGCGAGCGGGGCGGAAGTCGTCACCTTCGCCGTCCGCAGGGTCAATCTGGACGAAACCGCCGACGACTCGGTGCTGCAGCATCTGGAAGGACGGGATCTCATTTATCTGCCGAACACGTCGGGCGCATCGAGCGCCGCCGAAGCGGTGCGCATCGCGAAGCTGGCCCGCGCCGCCGGGCTCGGCGATTGGGTCAAGGTCGAGATCAGCGCCGATCCGCGCACGCTGCTGCCGGATCCGGTCGAGACGCTGAAAGCAACCGCGATGCTGGCGGAAGCGGGATTTACCGTGCTGCCCTATACGTCCGACGATCCGGTGCTGTGCCGGCGCCTCGCGGAGGCCGGTGCGGCCGCCGTCATGCCCGGCGGATCGCCGATCGGCACCGGGCTCGGCATTCTGAATCCGTACAATCTGCGCCTGATCGCGGAAGAGGCGAACGTGCCGGTCATCGTCGACGCCGGCCTAGGCTCGGCTGCTGACGCTGCGCAGGCGATCGAGCTCGGCGCCTCCGGCATCCTTGTGAACACGCCGGTCGCGAAGGCGCTCGACCCGGTCGCGATGGCCCGCGCGATGGCGCTCGCCGTCGAGGCCGGCGCGCTCTCCCGCGCGGCCGGGCGCATTCCGAAGCGGCTCTATGCGACGGCAAGCAGCGATCCGGACGGCGTGCTCGAGCCGCTGGCGGACCTCGCGGCCGAACAGGCCGCGGCCGGCCGGCGGGTGACCGGCGGATGAGCGGGCGGGTCGTCATCCTCGGCGGCGGCATCATCGGCCTGTCGGCAGCGTTCGCGGCGGCCGCAAGGGGCTTCGGCGTCACCGTCGTCGAAGCCGGAAGACCCGGCGGACAGGCGTCCGGCGCGGCCGCCGGCATGCTGGCGCCATATACCGAAAATCCCGACGGGCCGGACCCGTTCTTCGCGCTCTGCCTCAAGAGTCTGCGGATGTATCCCGACTGGGCGGCCGAGATCGAAGAAGCGTCCGGGCGGAAGATCGAGCTGCGGCGAAGCGGCAGCCTCGCCGTCGCGTTGGGCGAAGCGGACGTGCTGCCGCTGACCGCGCGGATGGCGTGGCAGAATCGGTACGGCGCCCGCGCCGAACTCGTCGGTTCGTCCGAATTGCGGCAGCTTGAGCCGCAGCTCGCGCCGGACATCGAGACGGCGCTCTACATCCCGGAGGAGGGCCATGTGTACGCGCCGGCGCTCGTCGAGGCGCTCGAGAGCGCCTGCCGCCGCCGGGGCGTCGCCATCGCCGCGGAGGCCGGCCGGACCGTGCGGCTGAACCTGGGCGCGGACGGGGTCGAAATCGGGACGGAGCGGGCCGGAACGTTCACCGGAGACGTGCTCGTCGTCTGCACGGGCGCCTGGACCGGGCTGTTCGAACGGGAGCTCGGCCTGCCGCTGCCCGTCCATCCGATCCGCGGGCAAATCTGCGCCTATCCGATGCCGGCCGGGCTCATCCGGCGCATTGTCGTCTCGCCGCAGGCGTACTGGACGGCCAAAAACAACGGCACGCTCGTCTGCGGCGCATCGGAAGATGTCGCCGGATTCGACACTTCCGTCACGGAACGCGGCATTGCCCGGCTCGTCCGCTGGGGGCCGAAGGTGTTCCCGATCCTGAAGGATCTTGAGCCCGTGCACCGGTGGGCGGGCCTGCGCCCGGGCACGCTGGACGGCCGGCCGCTGATCGGCCGTCTGGGGCATGCGCCGCGCGTCGTGATCGCGGCCGGCCATTACCGCAACGGCATTCTGCTGGCGCCCGTGACGGGCGCGGCCGTCGCCGCGCTGCTCACCGGCGAAGCGCCGCCCGTGCCGCTGGACGCGTTCGATCCGCTCCGGTTCACGGCGGTGCGGCAGATCGAGTTCGGAGGGATGAGGGCATGATGCAGAACGCGAAACGGCATTCCTTGCCGCGCGCGCTGACGATCGCCGGCTCCGATTCCGGCGGCGGCGCGGGCATTCAGGCCGATCTGAAGACGATGCAGGAGCTCGGCGTATTCGGCATGAGCGCCGTAACGGCCGTTACGGCGCAGAACAGCCTCGGCGTGCAGGCGGTCTGCCCGCTGCCGCCGGAGGTCGCGGCGGCGCAGATCGATTCGGTGCTCGGCGACATCGGCGCCGACGCGGTCAAAACCGGCATGCTGCACGATGCGGCCGTCATCGAGGCGGTGGCGGACGCGCTGGAGCGCCGTCCGGTTCCGAGTCTGATCGTCGACCCGGTCATGATCGCGAAGAGCGGCGACCGACTGCTCAAGGCGGACGCGGTTGACGCCCTCAAGCGGCGGCTGCTGCCGATGGCCGAGCTCATCACGCCCAACATTCCCGAAGCTTGCGCGCTGCTTGGCATCGGGGAGGGCGAGATCCGCACGGAACGGGACATGATCGAAGCGGCGCGGGAACTGCTCGCGCTCGGCATCCGCAACGCGCTGCTGAAAGGCGGCCATCTGCCCGCCGCCGGCGGCACGTGCGTCGACGTGCTCTGCGGCGCGGATGCAGCCGATCCGGTCATCATCCGCGCGCCGCGCGTCGAGACGCGGCATACGCACGGCACCGGCTGCACGCTGTCGGCCGCGATCGCGGCTTTCCGGGCACGGGGCGCGCCGCTCGCCCACGCGGTCCGATCCGCGCGGCGGTTCCTCGGCGAGGCCATCGCGCATGCCGTCCCGACCGGCGGCGGCATCGGTTCCCTGTGGCATGCGGCGCATCGGCTGAAGCCCCCTGTTGCGGCTGAAAGGTGACATCGGCGGCGGGAAGGCGCTTTCGTTCCGACCGGTACTTTTTCCTCCCGCAACCGTTGAACCTGCCCATAGACGTTTGCATATGATGCAGATGACTCTATGGTGGCAAAGAAGGAGTGGCCCATGGCGAAAAAACGGAGGGGAAGACCGGTCAGAGCGCGAAGACCGCTCTTTTATGTCGATGATCCGAATCGTTCCGAACTGACCTGGCTCGACGAACAGCCGGCGGAACGGCCGAAGGCGCCGGAAGTCAAGCAGGCCGAGGTGCTCGGAACCGTCGTGAAAGAGGCGGAGACGGCGTCCGTTCAGGCCGTCGAGGAGGCGATCCGGGAAGCGGAGCAGGAAACGATCCGCGAGACGGAAGCGGTTGAAGCGCTTGCGAAGGCCGAGGCGGAAAGGGAAGCGAAGCTGGAGAGCATTGAGGAGAAACGTTCGCCGCTCAAGCCCGAGCCGATCATTTTTACGGACGATCTGGCGGACGAGTCGGTGACGCGCGAGAAGCTTGCCCCCGGCGCGGTCGACACCGTCCGGATCCAGCCGGGCGCGGTCGTGACGCATACGATCGGCGACTACGCGGTGGAGAGCATCAAAATTGCGGACGGGGCCGTCACGTCGGCCAAACTGGCGCCCGAATCGGTGACCGGCGAGCATCTGGCGCCGAATTCGGTCTCCGGGGACAAACTGCTCGATCGGTCGATCGGCGGGGAGAAGCTGCGCGACGGGAGCATAACGCCGGACAAACTGGCGGACCGCTCGATCAGCGGCGACAAGATTGCGGCCGGTTCGATCGAAGCGAAGCATTTGCAGCCGAACATTCTGACGAGCGAGATGATCGCCGACCATGCCGTCGCGACGGATAAACTGCGCAGCGGCGCCGTTACCCGCGACAAGCTGGCGAATGAGGCGGTCGACACATCCAAACTCGCCGAAGCGTCCGTCACGACCTCGAAGCTGCGGGACGGCGCGGTGACCGGCCCCAAAATCAAGGAAGGTGCGATCGAGGGCGTCCATCTGAAAGAAGGGATCCTGCTTGCGCATCACGTGTCGCTGGGGGCCATCCAGGGAAAGCATCTCGCTCCGGGCGCCGTCGAAGCCGTCCATCTCGCCGAATCGGCGGTCGCAAGCCGCGCGCTCGCGCCGGAAAGCGTAAAGACGGAACACTTGGCGTCCGGAGCGGTCCAGTCCGAACAAATCGCCGCAGCAGCGGTCCGCGGCGAACACGTCGCCCGCGGTGAGATCGGCACGGAACAGTTGGCGGACCAGTCGGTGACGGCCGCCAAGCTGGCCGACGGATCGGTCGGCACGATCAAGCTGGTCGATCACGCCGTCACCGCATCCAAACTGGCCGACCAGAGTGTCAATGCGACGAAGCTGGCGGACGATTCGGTTCATCTGCGCCATATGGCGCGCCATTCCGTCAATGCGGACAAATTGGCCGACCGTTCGGTTCACTCGCGCCATCTGACGGATCTCAGCATCGAGGCGCGGCACGTGCAGCAGAACGCGATCGGCACCGCGCATCTGCAGGATGAAGCGGTGACAAGCGACAAGCTGGCGGCGTTCGCCGTGCAGGAAGACCATATCGGCCCGGGCGCCGTCGGCATGACGCAGCTGGCGGACGGCGCGGTCGGGAACACGAAGCTGGCCGAGGGCAGCGTCCGTTCGGCGAACATCGCGTCCGGCGCCGTCAGGACGGAGCATCTGGCGGACGACGCGGTGACATTCGACAAGCTGGCGCCGGGGGCGCTGCGCACATTCCATTTCACCGAAGGGGCCGTGACGGAGGAGGCGATCGCGCCGGGAGCCGTCACGTCCGAGCGAATCCGGGCGAAGGCGATCGGTGCGGCGCATCTGCTGGAAGGAGCGGTCGAGACCCGGCACCTGGCGGAAGACGGCGTAACCGCGGAGAAACTGGCTTCCGGCGCCGTGCATGACCGCCATATCCGGCCGGGGGCGGTGAAGCCGCACCATCTGGAGGACCATGCGGTCACTTCGTTGAAACTGTCGCCGGAGAGCGTGTCGACTGACAAGCTGGCGGATCAGGCCGTGACGGCCGCGAAGCTGGCGGACGGCGCGGTGACGCAGGAAAAGCTGGCTCCGGGATCCGTCGGTCCGGATCAGCTGGCCGGACGGATCATTGCGGCGGAGCATCTCGCGCCCGGATCCGTCGGAAGCGATCATCTGCAGCCGGGAGCCGTCGGCGGCGCGCATATCGCGCAGGGTGCCATTACCACCGAGCATCTGGCCGTGCGGTCAATCGGCGGCAAACTGCTGGCCGACGGGGCGGTCGGATCGAAGCATCTGGCCGGCGAGGCGATCCGGAGCCGGCATCTGGCGGACGGCGCGGTGCTGGGCATTCACATCGCCGGCGAAGCGGTGCGGGAGCTGCATCTGGCGGACGGCGCGGTCACGTCCGGCAAAATCGCCGCCGGCGCCGTGACATCCGGCCATCTGGCGCCCGGTTCGGTCGGCGCGGAGCAGCTGCAGCCGGAGACGGTGGACGGCGCGCACATCCGGCCGGGAGCGGTGGCGCAGCATCATCTGGCGCCGGGATCGGTCGGAAGCCGGGAGCTGCAGGAATCCGCCGTCGGGTCCGAGCATCTGGCGCCCGGTTCGGTCGGCCCGGAGCATCTGGCGGAGTCCGCCGTGACGTCGGCTGCGCTCGCCCAGGGTGCGGTCCGGACGGAGCACCTGGCGTTGGAATCGGTCGGCAGCAAGCAGCTGAAGGCGGAAGCGATCCAGGGTTACCACATCCGCCGCGGCTCGATCACGCTGGCGCATGTGGCCGAGAATCTGCTGCAGCCGGATCGTCTGGAAGACGGCTCGGTGTCCGGGCGGAAGCTCGCGCCCGGCTCGGTGACCGGGGACCGGCTGGCGCCGGGAAGCGTCGGCGGCGCCGCCATCGCCGACGGCGGCGTATTCGCGGCGCATCTGGCGGACGGCGCGGTGACGGCGGAGAAAATCGCATCCGGCGCCGTCGCAAGCATTCATCTCGCGCCGCGGTCGATCGGATCGGAGCATCTCGGCGAAGCGGCCGTAACCGGTGAAAAAATCGCGCGCGGTTCGGTCACCGCGGACCATCTGGCGGCGGATTCGGTGGGCGGCCGTCAGCTTCAGGCCGGCGCGGTCGGCGGCGAACATCTGGCGGACGGAGCGGTGACAACGGACAAAATCGCTTTCGGCGCCGTCGATGGCGATCGTCTCGCGCCGCAGTCGGTCGGCACGGAGCATCTCATCGAAGCGTCCGTGACGGGAAGCAAAATCGCCGGCGGATCGGTGACGGCCGACCATCTGGCGGCGGACGCCGTGGGGAGCGGGCAGCTTCAGGCCGGCGCGGTGGGCAGCGTGCACCTGGCGGCGGATGCGGTGGGCGGAAGGCAGCTCCAGGCCGGCGCCGTCGGCAACGAGCATCTGGCGGACGGCGCGGTGACGGCGGAGAAAATCGCGCCCGGTTCCGTCGCGGGCATTCATCTTGCGCCGCTGTCCATCGGTTCGGAGCATCTCGGCGAAGCGTCCGTCACGGGCGGCAAGATCGCGCGCGGTTCGGTGGGCGCCGCGCATCTGGCGTCGGATGCGGTGGGGGGCGAGCAGCTCCAGGCCGGCGCGGTGGGCAGCGTGCATCTGGCGCCGGACGCGGTGGGCGCCAAGCAGCTCCAGGCCGGCGCCGTGGGCGGCAGGCACCTGCAGGCCGGCGCGGTGGGCGCCGACCATCTGGCGGCGGATGCCGTGGGCAGCAGGCATCTGCAGGCCGGCGCGGTGCGGGCCGGGCATCTCGCGGCCGGTTCGGTGGGCGGTGCGCAGCTGCAAGCCGGCGCCGTCAGCGCCGTCCATCTGGCGGACGGCGCGGTTACGGCCGCGAAGCTGGCGAGCGGCGTCATCGAAGCGCTGGCGGAAGCCGCGCGCGCGGCGGCCGCGCTGGCTCCGGGCGGCGGGTCGTCGGCATCCGCCGACGGCGCAACGGGTGTGATCGACGGCTTCCGGATTGCCGAGGGCGCGGTGGACGGCCGGCACATCGCGGTTGAAGCGATTAGCGACCGCCATGTCCGGGACTACAGCCTGCCGGCGTCGAAAATGGCGTTCAATCCGGTCGCGGCGCCGGAAGGCGGAGGCGCGGTGCTGCAGCAGTTCGGACTGACGCCGTTCGCGTTCACCGGGCTGGAGGAGCAGATCGAAGTCGCCCTGCCGTTCGACGAGACGTACGCCGACGATCAGTATGCGCTCACAGTGACGGCGGATCAGCCGGGCGTCATCGCATCGATCAAGGAAAAATTCGCCGAGTACGCGGTGGTTACGGTGAGCCGGCTGCGGATCGGACCGGCGCCGAACGGGATGTTGAACTGGATTGCGGTTGGGTATCGGTTTTGACGAGCATTTTGGCGGCATTTCTACGGTATTCACTGGAACAGTGATATGGGGGATGCCGCTTTTTTTCTATTTACAGCTGTAGCTTTTCAAAGGCAGATGGGATAGTTGTAAAGGTTTGGATACCGAATCACTAATCATAAACATCACTGTACTTTCGTGCTGGTATGCAGATGGGGACTTGTTTGCTATCAAATTAGATGCTCCGTAATTCCTACGGAAATTAGGATTTCAAACGATCCTGAATTATGTTGTCAAGTGAGATGCGAAACCGGTGTAACAAATTTTTATACTTCACAGAAAATCTCCCCTCAAAAGTAGTCCTGATAATTGTTTCAGGTGTCTACTATGAGGGGAGTTTACAAGTGTGTTTTACTTTAGAATAGATTAATCATTGCGACTTAGATAGACTTTATGACCCAACTGTAAAATTAGTTGTCCAAGTGAAGTAATCTCCAGTTCCGCTGAATGTAAAGGATGCCCAACCAAGGTTTATTGTTACCCTATCCATAAATGAAGGCAGCCAGGAATGTGCGTATGCAGAGCCGAATACTTCAGTTTGTCCATATCTCGAATTCGGAATTCTTACTTCTTTCTCAAATTGTTCTAATAGCCTTTTTAGACAAAATCAATATACATACTATATTTAGGTAATTTATCCACCATTTATTATCTTTGTTATTAATAAGTGTGCCAAGCGGTGATAAGTTAAAATGACAAAAAAAATATCTATTTCATTATTTGCATTTTTATTCCTCATTTTACTAACATCCGCTTTTCTTGTGAAAGGTTTTCTCTTGAAAGAGTCTGAAGTTACTGCTGAACTGGCTGAAGTAATAAACATTGATCGAGATCAATCAACGATTGTGATTAGAAATGTAAGTGGGCAAGAGACATTGGTGAATGTCAAAGTAAAGGACATTGATAATTTTCAGTTAAATTCTTTTTATTGGATTGAATATAAATCTTTTTTGAGAGGCATGCCCAAATTGATCTCCTATAAACTTATAAAGTTCGATGGTTAATGCAATTCCTGTTCCCCTATTCGTTTGTCCTCACAACCAGTTGAGGCATGCACAGTTTAGAGTTTTATGGCAACTGATGTTCAGCAAAACGGTCGCGATTGATAATCAACCTTATCCCCATACGCCGCTGCGTCATGCCGATCGTCATGCCGGAAATGTCGGTCGAATGGACAATAGGCGGCGTTTTTGCTTTCTCTCCTTTATCCTGCCTCGCGGTAAAATTGTCTTTCAGCTAGCATCTCAATTTTTCTGATCGTATGAATTTATGAAATCTGCACCACATTTATCGAGTACATTTTTGTGTTATTTTGTCGTGTCGTTATACGGGTGCGGGTGTCCCGCCCACGAGTCATTTGCCGTTGCGCGCTCGTCTCCGGTACATACAATGGGATGGAAAAGTTCGGCCAATGCCGATCTTCCGGGGGTGATGGCTGTGCGGACATCCAGGAGGGCGCGGCGGACCGGGGGCCGGCGGCAGGCAGCATCCCGCAGGCCGCGGTCAGGCCGAAGCGCGGCGCCGCTCAGGCCGCCGTATGGACGGGCGGCGGGAAGCCGAAGCCGCACCGGCGGCAAGCGGCGGGGCATCCCCGCTCGGCGGGGCGCCGTGCGCATCGAAGCGGGACAAGCGCCCACGGCGGCCGCCGATCCGATGGCATTCCGGATGGAAGACAGCACTGCTGCTGCCGGGACTGCCGCAGACGCCAGGCCGCTCGTGTCGGTGATCATTCCCGTCATGAACGAAGTCCGCACGATTGCGGCGGCCGTGCGGGAAGCGCGCGGCGTCCATCCCCGCACCGAGGTGATCGCCGTCGTGAACGGCTCGACGGACGGGTCCGCGGCCGCCGCCGGACAGGCCGGCGCCCGGGTGATCGCGTTCCCCGAGCCGCTGGGCCACGACGTCGGACGCGCGGTCGGCGCGCGCGCCGCGCGCGGCGACATCCTCCTCTTCATCGACGGCGACATGGTCATTCGAAGGGACGTGCTTGCGGCGTTCGTCGCGGCGGTCGAGGCGGGCGCGGACGTCGCGCTGAACGATTATCACGGGCCGACCGGCAAGAGCCGCGTCCACGGGGTCGTGCTGGCGAAGCACGCGCTGAACGCAGCGCTCGGGCGCGCCGATCTCGGCGGAGCGTCGATGACGGCCGTGCCCCATGCGATCAGCCGCCGGGCGCTGGAGGCCATCGGCGCGGACGCGCTGGCGGTGCCGCCGCTCGCCCAGGCGAAGGCCGCCGCCGCCGGCCTGAACATCCGCCTCGCCCGCCGCGTGCCGGTCGGGCGGCTCAATCCGCCCCGCCGGGCGCGGGAGCGAAGCCGGCCGCTCGCGCCGCTGATCGTGGGCGACCATCTCGAAGCGATCGCCTGGCTGTCCGAGCGGATGGATCCGCGGGGCGGATTCAGCGACGGGGATCGCAGGCGGAACAAAGTGAGGTGAGAGCCGTTGAGAAGCAGGCGCAAGGCAGGAACGAAGCAACGCGCGCATGCGGCGCGCAGGCGGCGGACGCTGGCGCCGCGCCGCCGCGCGGGGCGGCCCGGCTCCGTACGGCGCCGGAGAGTGCAGCGCGGCAAGGCGGTCCGCCGGCAGCTGCGCCGGCACGCCGCTCGGCCGCCCGAAGCCGGCGCAGGCCGGCTGGCCGTCATCATAACGGCCTGCAACGAAGCCGCGACGATCGGCGGCGTCATCCGCGAGGCGCAGGCGCTGCATCCGGATGAGCTGATCGTCGTGCTGAACGGCTGCACGGACGGCAGCCTGGCCGTCGTCCGCGCGATTCCCGGCGTGACGATTCTCCATTATCCGGAGCCCCTCGGTCACGATGTCGGCCGGGCGGCCGGCGCCGCCGCGGCGGACGCGGACGTCCTGCTCTTCCTGGACGGGGACCTTGCGATTCCCGCGCGGCAGCTCAGGCCTTTCGTCGACGCCGTCCGGCGCGGGGCGGACGTGGCGCTGAACGGGCTGGGCCGGCAGCTCGGCCCGTTCAGCCGGTGGGACGATGTGACGCGGCTGAAGGCTTTCCTGAACCGCGCGCTCGGCCGGCCGGATCTGGGCGCGGCTTCGATGACCGCGGTGCCGCATGCGCTGAGCCGCCGCGCCGTCGAGCGGCTCGGTCCGGCGGCGCTCGCCGTGCCGCCGAAGGCGCAGGCGCTCGCGCTCGCCTCCGGCCTGAACGTGCGGATCGGCGGCTCCGTCGATGTCATCACCCGCAACCGGCTTCGCGAAGCGAACACGGGCAAGGCCAATCCGGTGTCGCGCATGATCATCGGCGACCACATCGAGGCGCTGCGGGCGGTCATGGACAAGACCGGGTCCCGCCTTGCGCATCCCGACGCTTCGCGGCGCCGCGATGCGGCGAAGGGGGAATCGCTGTGCGATACGGCCTGACCAGCATTGTGATTCCGAGCGTGAACGGTCTGATGCTGCTGCGCCGCTGCGTCGCGTCGATCCGGCGCCATACGGATCCGGAGAAGACGCCTTACGAGATCATCGTCGTCGATGACGGGTCGGCCGACGCCACGGCGGAATGGTGCGCGGACGAGCGGCTGCCGTTCGTCCGGCTGCCGGTGAACGCCGGTTTCCCGCGGGCGTGCAACAAGGGGCTCCGCATGGCGTCCGGCGATCAGCTGCTGCTGTTCAACAACGACGCGATGGCGACGCCCCGCTGGCTCGAAAATCTGCTCGACGCGCTCCACAGTTCGGACGAGATCGGCGCGGTCGGGCCGGTCTCCAATTACGTCGGCGGCCGCCAGCGGGTCGACCTTGCGTTCGACGGTCCGGACGAGTTCATGCGGATCGCCGAACGGATGAACGTGCCGGACCCGGCGAAATGGGAGCCGGCGCTCCGGCTCGTGGGTTTCTGTCTGCTGTTCAAGCGGGCGGTGTACGAGCGGGTCGGCGGTTTGGACGAACGATTTTCGCCCGGACACTATGAGGACGACGATTACTGCTTCCGGATCCGCATGCTCGGATACGGGCTGCGCATCTGCCGGGACACGCTCGTCTATCACGAAGGAAGCGCCAGCTTCCGGCTTGGCGGAGAAGCGGCGCAGCAGGCGCTCATCGCCCGCAACCGGGCGTTGTTTCTGGGCAAATGGCAGGCGGACCCGGCATGGTTCCACTGACCGCGAAGCTCGAGGGGGGAACGGCTTGAAGGCAGTGCTGTTGGCCGGGGGCACCGGAACGCGTCTCCGGCCGCTGACGAATCTGTACAACAAACATATGCTGCCCGTCGGCGACAGGCCGATGATCGGCCACGCGATCGCCAAGGTGAAGGAAGCCGGCATTACGGATGTCGTCCTGGTGACGGGCAGGGAGGCCGCCGGCTCGTTCATCGCCTATCTGGGCAGCGGGCGCGAAGAGGGACTGTCGATCACGTACCGGATCCAGGAGGAAGCGGGCGGCATCGCGGAGGCGCTGGCGCAGGCCGAATCCGCCGTGGATCCGGACGACAAGATCGTCGTGCTGCTCGGCGACAATCTGTTCGAGGAATCGCTGAAGCCCCATGCCGAGGCGTTCGCCGCCCAGCCGGACGGCGCGATGGTGCTGCTCAAGCGGGTGAGCGATCCGAGGCGGTACGGCGTGCCGGTCTTTGACGAGTCGGGCCGCATCGTCCGGATCGAGGAGAAGCCGGAGCAGGCGGCGACGAATCAGTGCGTGACGGGGATTTATTTCTATCATGCGGACGTGTTCGGGATCATCCGGCAGCTCAAACCGTCCCGGCGCGGCGAGCTGGAGATTACGGACGTGAACAACGTGTATGCCGCCGCGGGTAAATTGACCCACCGGACGCTCAAGGGCTGGTGGACGGATGCGGGCACGTTCGATTCTTTGTATGAAGCGGCAAACCGGGTACGGAGGGGTCGGCGATGAACGGAGTGGTGTTGCCGGAAGCGTCTGCGGTGCCGGAAGCCCGCCCGGTGCGCCGGGTTCGCGGCCCGCGGCGGAAAGCGCGGGGAACGGGCGTCGTCCGCGTCCGGAGGCGGAAGCGGACGGCCGGCGCGCTCCGCAGGCGCGGTGCGGCGGCCGGAGCGGCGGTTGGCAGGCGGAAGGGCGGACGCCGGCGCTACCGAATCGGCGGGAAGCGGCCGGCCGTCCTGCAGCGGCGCCGGCTTCCGGCGGGGACCGAAGGGACGGAAGCCGGCCGGGAGCGCACGGAAGCGGGCCGGTCCGCCGCCTCGATCGAGGAAGCGCTGGAACGGGGCCGCTACGAAGGCGGCGAGCTGCTGTTGGAGCAGGCGGTGCCCGCGGGCTTCACGCTCGGCGATCTGACGCTGCAGGACGTGATCGCGGCGGGCGTCGACGCCCTGCGGCCGCGTCTGCTGCCGCTGATTGATGCGGCCGGGGTCTTCCATGAATTCGAAGCCGCGCTCGCGGAGGGGCGGCCGCTCTCGGTCGTCCGGCTCGGCGACGGGGAGCTGCTGGCGCTCTCGCACGACAGGGTCTATGAAGCGGCGGTGGTCCGGCGCGAAGCCCCGTTCCTCGCCGGCGCGGGGATGGCCGTGCCCGATCACGCGGCGCGGGACCGGCTGGCGGCCGCGGTGCGGCAGGCGTCGATCGTCGGCGTGCCGCTGTCGCGCCGGCGCCACTACGGCCCGCTGCTCGGCCCGGCGCTGGCCGGAAACGGAATCGACATCCGGTCGCTCCGGCTGACGGAGTCGACGATCAATTACAGTCTGTATCAGACCGGGCTGCTCGCGCGGCTCATGCAGGGCAGGCGCCTGTTGGTCATCGGCAACGCGGCGCCGGGGACGGCGGCTCGGCTGGCGGCCGCGGGCTATGCGGTGACAGGCGTCATTTCGCCGGTCCGCGGATTCGCGGACATCGACCGGGTGATCGGTGAAGCGGCCGCCGCGCGGGACAGCTATGATCTGGCGCTTGTCGCCGCGGGCATTCCGGCCGTCGTCATCGCCGCTGCGCTGGCGGCGGAGTTCGGCAAGGCGGCGCTCGATTTCGGCCACCTCGCGGATCATATCGCCGCCCGGCCGCCCGGTGAAATCTAGCGGCCCGCCCGCTTGAGGCGGCGCGTGCGGCTGGTCCGCGATAACCGGAAGGGGTGAGAACATGAGAGCACTCGGTGTAGCGGCGCGGATGCGCGGGCGCCGCCGCCGGCCGGGCAAGGCGCGTCCCGGGCGTGCCAGGAAGGCGGCCGGACCGGCCCGGAGGTTCGGAAGGGCAGGCGCAGGTGCAAGCGCGGTCCGCGGTGCCGGCGCGAGCCGGCGGGCCGAAGCGATCCGGCCGCGCCCGCTGCGCGGAGAAGAACGGAGCGCCTACGAGGCGGGCCGGGAAGCCGGATACCGCGAAGGCTTCGAAACCGGACTGCACGGTTTCGGCCGCCTGTTCGAAGGGACCAGCATCATCATTCCGACGCTGAATCAGCTGGAATATCTGCGGATGTGCGTGGACAGCATTTTCCGGCATACGGATCTTCCCTATGAAGTCATTGTGGTGGACAACGGTTCCACGGACGGGACGGCGGATTATCTCGAGGCGATGCGCGGCCGTGTCCGGTACCGGCTGCTCGATCGCAATTATGGGTTCGCGGGCGCGGTGAACCGCGGACTCATGATGGCGAAAGGGCAGACGATCGTGGTGCTCAACAACGACACGCTGGTGACCGAGCGGTGGCTTGACAATCTGCTCGCCTGCCTCGCGAGCGACGACCGGATCGGGCTGGTCGGACCGGTGACGAACTATATCGGCGGCGAGCAGCGAATCGAGGTGCCGTATCGCAATCTGACAGAAATGCAGGCGTTCGCGGCGGCGCATAACCGCTCCAACCCGGCGCTGTGGCAGGACGTCGAGCGGATCACCGGGTTCTGTCTCGCGTTCCGGCGGGAGTTGTGGGAGCGGACCGGTTATTTTGATGAAGGATACACGGTCGGCAATTACGAGGACGACGACTATAACATCCGTGTCAAGCTGCTGGGCTTCCGCCTGGTGGTCGCCCGCGACACGTTCATTCACCATTTCGGCAGCGTCAGCATCAAGGCGCTCGGACCGGCGCTCGAAGCCGTGAACGAGCACAACGCGGCGTATTACGGCGAGAAATGGGGACACGATCCGCACGGATTGGTCGGAAGGGTGCGCGACTGGGTCCGGGCGCGGCAACCGGGAGGCGTGGAGAACGGATTCCCCGCCGCGTTCAGCGAAGCGGATTTCTATCCGCGCCATGTGGCGGTGCGTGCCTTAAGCGGCACGGTTTACTGGCTCGCTCAGGGCGAGCGCCGGCCGGTGGAAGGGGAACTCCATATTCCCGTGGTCCGGCTGACGATGGTCGATCTGATGCGCTGGCCGATCGGCTCGCCGATCGCCGCCGCGGATGCGGAGCGGCTCTGGCACGGCGGCACGTCCGGCGAAGGTCAGGCGGGCGCGATGCTCATCCGCATGCCGGACGGTTCGCTGCAGCATCTGGAGGAAGGCGTCCGCCGTCCGATTGCGTCGCGGCTGGCCGCGGAAAGCTGGGGATTGGCGGCGAAACCGGCCGTTCCGCTGACGGAAGCGCTGGCGGCGGCGCCGGAAGGGCTGCCGATCATCGCGCCGGTGCACACGGAGCAGCGGTTGTGACTGCAAGTGGCAGCGGGCTGATTTTCGCATATGCTGTAACGGATACGGCGGGACACAGGGAGGCTGAGCGGTGTCATGCAGCATTTGCTGGACGAACTGATCCACCATCTGTCCGAGGCGCACCGCCAGGCGGCGCGCGTACTGGAAGCCGAGCGGCATGTCGCGGTGCGGATGGCGCAGATCATCCATGCGATGCCGGACCAGCAACCGGATCTCGGCGCGTTCGACGGGCTGATGGAGCATTCCCAGGCGATCGGCAAAAATATCGTCGCCTATCTGAACAACATCGCCGATCTGCAGGATTCGATGGCCGAGCATCTCGCCGCCGTCATGAAAGAACTGGACGGAGCTTCCGAAGAATGAGCGGGAGGATGGACGCAAGGTGAGCCGGGAGCAAGCGTATATGCGCATGTTGAATGCCGCCGCGAACATCGAATGGAACGTCGCCATGATTCTCGAAGCCAAAGCCGTCGAAGCGGAAAAAATGCGGAACTGGCTGATCAACCACGTCACGTCCGACGCTTTCGCCGATCATGAGAGCCAGGTCAAGCAGCCGATTGGCGTGCATGAGCATGTGCTGGAGACGATAGAAGGGCTGACGAAGCTGAACCGCGGCCTGACGGGCGTCCTCAAGGCGGTGCTCGGCGGGAACGAGGACGATGGCGGCAATTTCGGCGGGTTGTTCGACGGCAAAATTGATTTCGAGGATCGATAGCGATGCCGCGGCTGAACCGGGAGCGTGAAGCGAAGCTGGCGCTCCTCGAAGCGCTGGCGTCGAGCCAGCGGGCCGTCGCGCGCATGCTGGACAGCACGGCTGACCTGAACGCGCGCTTTCCGGGAGGGAAGCCGGAAGATGTCGCGGCGATGCTGGCGCGGCTGGCCGGACTCCAGCTGCGCATGTGCGAATCGCTGCTTGGCGTGAAGCTGCGGCGCGTCATGCAGGGCCGGCCGGCCGGTCCGTGGCTTTCGGACGAGCGGCTTCGGATGGATGGCGGGCAAGGCGAGGCGCCGGGCGGCGCGCCGGCGCGCATGGCTTGCCTGCAGGTGAATGCGCCTGCCGGCAAAGCCCGTTCAAGGGAGATGCGGCGGGGCGGCGGGCCTGTCGGTCAGGCGTCGGAATAAGCGGCATCTGGATGCGAACAGCAGGTTGAACGGACGGGAGGGAGCCGGTATGATCAGGCGAAGAAGCAGGCGGCGGCGCTCCGGGACGGGCCGCCGGCGCGTACGGACCGGAGGAACGGCTCGGCGGCGGCTGCGCCGCAAGACGGGAGCGGCCGGCAGACCGAACCGGACGGTGCGGCGCAGGCGCGCGGTCCGGCGCATCCGCGGCCGGCAGGCGGGCCGGGCTTCCCGGCGCCTTCGCAGGCGGACGGAACGCGGATCGGCGGCTTACCGCAGGGGCTACAACGAGGCGTACAATGAAGGGTACAATGCCGGGTTTGCGCAAGGGTTCGAGGACGGACATCAGCTTGCGTACGAAAGCCAGCCGTAGCGGGCTTATCGTGTGCGCACGCAATAGAAATCCGTTGGAGACGAAACGTTCGGTTTCGTTCCAGCGGATTTTTTTTGCGCCCGGGACAGGCAGAAGCCTGTTTTTGCGGCGGGCGGACAAGTGACCATGTGCGTGTGGCCGGCCCGGCATATATTACCCAGGACGGCACAAGAAGGCGCAAGCCGCACAAGGCCGGCGCCTTTCGCTTCATTTGCAGCCGAATCTGCGGAGAAGGCGGTGAGCCGCATGCAACAACGGCCATTGAGCCGCAAACGCAGCACGCCGCGCGTCCGAACGGCCCGGCGCAGCGCGTATCAGGCGGGCAGGCGGGACGGCTGGCGGGAAGGGTGGTCGATCGGCTGGCGGGAAGGCGCCGCGGCGGCGGCGGCCGCTGTCTTCCCGCCCGCAGCGCCCGAGCGTCTGCCGATCCGGGTGCTCTATGTGCCGCAAGGGTTCGAGTCGATCGACGACGGCATGATCGGCGCGCTGCAGCTTCATGCGGCGGAGCTGCATGTCGCCGATCCGACCCGGATGGCGGAGATGGCGGCGCTCATCCGGCCCGATCTGGTGCTCGTGCTAAACGGCTTGCACGTGTTTCCGGATGACCATCTGGAGCAGGTGGACCGGATTCGGGAAATGGGCATCCGGACGGCCGTCTGGTTCGCGGACGATCCCTATGTGACGGAGCAGACGGTGGCGATCGCGCCGCACTATGACGTCGTCGTGACGCATGAGCGGTCGACGGTGGAACTGTACCGGTCGCTCGGCTGCCCCGAAGTCCATCATCTGGCGTTCGCCGCCGATATCGAACGGTTCCGTCCGGTGACGCCGCCCGCCGCCTACCGGTGCGACGTCTGCTTCATCGGCCAGGCGTTCTGGAACCGGGTCGAGACGTTCGACGCGATCGCGGAGGAGCTGGCGGACCTCAATGTGTTCATCGCCGGCGGCCTGTGGGAGCGGCTCAAGTCTTACGGGCTGCTGAAACGCGCGATTCGGCCGGGCTGGCTGCCGGTTGACGAGTCGGTGCTCTATTACAACGGGGCGAAAATCGTCATCAACCTGCACCGCACGGCGGAGCCCGGCTCCGACAACGCGAATGCGAGCGGACTGCCCGGGCTGTCGGTCAACCCGCGCACGTTCGAGATTGCCGCCTGCGGCGCCTTCCAGCTCACGGACCGGCGCGAAGATCTCGAGACATATTACCGGCCCGGGCTTGAACTCGAGACGTTCGACAGCCCTGCCGAACTGGCCGTGAAGATCCGGCACTATCTGAAACACGACGACGAGCGGCGCCGGATCGCCGTGCGCGGGCTCGCCCGGACGCTGCGCGAGCATACGTACACGGTCCGCGCGGGCAGCCTGCTGCGGCTGCTCGGTTACGGCGGTTGATCGTGCGGCGGATGATCGTGCAGCTGAAGATCTTGCGGCAAGGACGCGGAATCTGCGAGAGGACAAAGGGGTGATGCGTGTGACCGCCGCTGCAAGAAAACGTTCCGTCCGGAACAGGGCGTACGCCGGCCGCTATGCCGCCGGCAGGCGCGACGGCTGGCGCGACGGCTGGCGGGACGGGTATTGGATGGGACTGTGCGAGCGGACCGTCCGCGCCGCCGAGGCGCCGCTGCCGGTGCGGGACGTTCATGTCATGTATGTGTCGACGGGCAAAGGGTTTCCCTATTCGCCGATCGACGAGGCGATCGCGGGAAGCCTGGAGCAGCTGGTGACGCGGCTGACCGTCGTCGAGCGGAAGGAAGAGGCGCCTTCCGCGGCCGCGGCCGTCCGTCCGGATGCGGTGCTGTTCCTTGACGGCCTGCATGTCCCGCCGGACATCCCGGACCGGATCCGGGAGCTCGGCATCCGGACGGTCATCTGGTTCACGGATGATCCGTACTATACCGACATTACCGCTTCGCTGGCGCTTCATTACGACGACGTGTTCACGCTGGAGGCGAACTGCGTCGAATTCTACCGCGCCGCCGGGTGTCAGCGCGTCTGGCATTTGCCGCTGGGCTTTTATCCCGGTCATTTCCGACCGCAGAATGCGCCGGCCGGCGTCCGATGCGACATCGCGTTCGTCGGATCGGGGTACTGGAACCGGGTGGCGTTCTTCGACCAGCTGCTGCCGTACCTCAAGGGCCGGGATCTCAGGATCATCGGCTACTGGTGGGAGCGGCTGCGCGACTACCGGCAGTTCGCTTCGCGTATTGAGGGGCGCTGGATGACGCCGCAGGAGACGGCGCTGGTTTACGGCGGGGCAAAAATCGTCATCAACATGCACCGGGAGCCCGACGACGGCACGTTCAACAGCAACAGCGTTGGATTGGGCGCGGTGTCGCCGAATCCGCGCACGTTCGAGATCGCGGCCTGCGCGTCGCTGCAGCTGACGGACGTCCGCAGCGAGTTGGCCGCTTATTACGTGCCCGGGCGGGAGATCGAGACGTACGCCTCGCCGGAAGAGCTGGCGGCGAAGATCGATCATTATCTCGTGCATGAGGATGAACGGCGGGCGATTGCGCTGAACGGATTGTACCGGACGATGCGCGATCATTCGTACGCCCGCAGGCTGGATGCGATGCTTGGGGCATTGTTCGGATGACCATCGGACGGCGCGCAAGATGTGCATCCGGCGCCGGGCCAAATGCCGGGCCGTGTTGTCCGCCTTCCCCATATGGTGTAGTACACGCAAAGGAGGTGCCGGGCTTTCAGGCGCCCGAACGATGTGATGAATGCATGGCGCAAACCGCGGCTCGTTGTATTCGCCCATCTGTGCAACCCCGACTTCGTCACCGGAGCGGAGAAACTGACCGCCTTCATGCTGCGTGAACTGGCGGCTTACTACGACTGCATCCTGGCGGTGCCGGGTGAAGGACGGATCGCGGCGGATGCGCGAGCGGCCGGCTTCCGGACCGTCGTGCTGCCGCTTCCCCTCGCCGTTTCCTTCTATCTCGGCCTGCCCCATTGGCAACAGGAAGTGCTGGGCGGGATGGCCGACGAACCGTTCCGGCAGCTCGTGCGCTGGCTGGCGACGGAAGAGCCGGCGGCCGTCGTCACAGCCACCTGCGTCCATCCGCTGCCGGCCATAGCCGCCCGCGCGCTCGGTATTCCGGTCGTCTGGGCCGTAATGGAGACGATGCAGGAGACGGCGCACACGGCGCACATTGCCGCCTTCATGGGCGGGCATGCCGACCGGATCATCGGGATCTCCGAATCGGTGCTCGCGCCGTTCAAGCTGGCGGACACCCAGGCGAAGTCGGCGTTGCTGCCGCCGTCGTGGGATGAGCGGGAGCTTCGGCCGGAGGAATGGCCGCTGAACCGCGAAAGCATGCGCCGGATGCTCGGCGTAGGCGACGGGCAGCCGCTCGTCGGATTCATCGCCTCATCCATCTATGCGAACAAAGGCTTCCATCATTTCATGGAAGCGACGCTGACTGCGGCCGCCCGCCATCCGGAGGCCCGGTTCCTGATCGTCGGCAATCCGGTCGACCAGCCGTATTTCGATGCCGGGCTCGGGATGGCGCGGGAGGCCGGCGTGATCGACCGCTACCGGTGGATCCGGTACGAGTCGCGGATCGAGCGGATTTACCCGGCGCTCGACGCGCTCGTGGTGCCGAGCGTGGCGGCCGAAGGGTTCGGCCTGACCGCCCTCGAGGGGATGATGTTCGGCAAACCCGTCATTTCGTACGCCTCCGGCGGGCTGGCGGAGATCCACGCCGCCACGGGCAATACGGAGCGGGCGGTGCCGCCCGGCGATGCGGGCGCGCTGGCTGCCGCGCTGATCGGGCTGCTCGATCATCCCGACCAGATGGCCGGGATCGGGGCGCGCAGCCGCGAGGCGGCGATCGCCGCCTACGGCATCGACGCGTACCGGGCGAGGCTGCAGGCGTTCCTCGCCGCGTTCCGTCCCGAGTCGATGCCGCGCGCCGTCTTGATCCGCGGCAGCGGGCCCGCGATCTATCTGCGCCAGGGGATCGCGCTGCGCCGGTTCGCGTCGAGGGCGGCGTTCCTCGCCGCCGGGCACCGGTTCGAGGAAGTCCGGCAGGTGCCGGACGAGGTGATCGCGGCGCTGCCGCACGGTCCGGCCATCGGGGACGGCGCGTCCCGCGGCGGAAGGCGCCGCCGCCGGCGCGCGGGGCGCGGGAGGAGACGGCTGCGGAGCCGCAGGGCGAGGCGGCTTGCGCGCCGCGGCAGGCGCGCCGCCGTTCGCAGGACGGCTTCGCGGCGCGCCGCTGCGGCAAGGCGCGGACGGCATCGGCGTGCGACAGGCAGCAGAGGGCGGACGGCCAGGAGGACCCGCAGCCTCGCTCGGCGCCACTAACGGCATGGTGTGCCGTTAATCAGCCAGATCGTGCCATGCGGGCGGGCAATAACGGCATCGGATGCCGTTAAACGGCGGAATTGCGCAGATCCTGCATTCGCTGGGGACAAACAACGGCATGACGTGCCGTTAATCAGCAAGTTCGTGCCGTGTAGACGGGCAATAACGGCACCGGATGCCGTTAATAGGAAAACGGCTTGCGTATTCTGCGTACTTCGCAGCATTTCGGAACCTGAACACCCTTGTTCGGCAGCTTCGGTTGATCCTTGTAGGAAGGCAGGTGGGCGAATTGCGCGTCGCGACGATTCTCGGCACGCGGCCGGAAATTATCCGGCTCAGCCTGATCATCGAAAAGCTGGACCGGCTGGCGGATCGGCATGTGCTCGTGCATACGGGACAAAATTTCGATCCGCGGCTCAGCGATATTTTTTTCACGGAACTCGGGGTGCGGAAGCCGGACTACGCGCTGCCTGCCGCGGCGGACGATTATTCCGTCGGCGGGCAGCTCGGCAAGATGTTCCGCGAGACGGGCCGCATTCTGGCGCAGGAGAAGCCGGATGTCGTCCTCGTGCTCGGCGATACGAACAGCGCGCTGTGCGCGGTGCTGGCCGAGCGGATGGGCATTCCGGTCGTGCACATGGAGGCGGGCAACCGCTGCTACGATCTGAAGGTGCCGGAGGAGAAAAACCGGCGGGTCATCGACGCGGTGTCGACGATCAACATGCCGTACACGCCGTACAGCAAGCAGAATCTGCTGCGCGAGGGATTCCCGAGCGAACGGATCGTCATCTCGGGCAACCCGATCCGCGAGGTCATTCTCCATCAGGAAGACCGCATCCGGGCGAGCGATGTGCTCGACCGGCTGGCCCTCACGCCTGGCGAATACATCATCGTGACGGCGCACCGGGCGGAAAACGTCGACGTGCCCGAGCGGCTCGCCTCGATCGTGGAAGGGCTGAACCGGACGGCGGAACGGACGGGCAAGCGGCTCATCTGCAGCGTGCACCCGCGCACCCGCCACCGGATCGAGTCCGGCGGGGCGGCGATTCAGCGCCATCCGCTGGTCGAGTTCCATGAGCCGTTCGGGTTCTTCGACTTCGCAAGGCTTGAGCAGTCGGCGTTCTGCGCGATCACGGACAGCGGCACGGTGCAGGAGGAATGCTGCCTGTTCCATGTGCCGACGGTGACGATCCGGGACACGACGGAGCGGCCGGAGACGGTGGACTGCGGCAGCAATGTCGTGTGCGGCGTGGCGGCGGAACGGATTGCGGAAGCCGTCACGGCGATGACGTCGCTGCCGGCCCGCTGGAAGGTGCCGGAAGGATACGATGCGGACAATGTGTCGGATATCGTGGTCAAATTTTTGCTGGGAGGGAAATGGGGTGTTCACTAATGCACGCATCCTCGTGACGGGCGGCACCGGTTCGTGGGGACACGAGCTGGTGCGCCAGCTGCTTCCCCAGGACCCGGCGGAAATCATCGTCTTCTCCCGCAGCGAAGCGGCGCAGGTGGCGATGAGCCGCGAGTTTGAGGACCGGCGCCTGACGTTCCGCATCGGCGATATCCGGGATCGGGAAGCGCTGGTTGCCGCCTGCGCCGGCGTCGATTACGTGTTCCACCTGGCCGCGCTGAAGCATGTGCCGGTCTGCGAGGAGCAGCCGTACGAGGCGCTCAAGACGAACGTGCTCGGCACGCAGCATGTCATCGAGGCAGCGATCGCGAACAAGGTGAGGCGGGTCATCTACATTTCCACCGACAAGGCGGCGAATCCGTCGAATTTCTACGGCATGACGAAGGCGATCGGCGAAAAGCTGATCGTGTACGCGAATCTGCTGCGCAGCGGCACGACATTTGTCTGCGTCCGGGGCGGCAACGTGCTCGGCACGAACGGCAGCGTCATTCATCTGTTCCGGCAGCAGATCATGGAGAAGCAGGAGGTCCGGATTACGGATCGGCGCATGACGCGGTTCTTCCTGACGCTGGAGGATGCGATCCGGCTGCTGTTCAAGGCGTCGGCGGAAAGCGTCGGGGGTGAAATTTTCGTCATGATGATGCCGACCTGCCGGATCGTCGATCTGGCGGAAGTGATGATGGAGTCGCTCGGTCGGCGGGTGCCGATCGTGGAGACGGGCATCCGTCCGGGCGAGAAAATCCACGAGATTCTGCTCACCGAATTCGAGAGCCAGAGCACGGCCGTCTATGACCGGGAGTATCTGGTCATCCTGCCGCCGCTCCCGATTCCGGGGCTTGCGGAGCGGTATGCGGGTCATCCGCGGGTGGCCTTCCAAAGTTTCAGTTCTGCCGATTCGCTCATGACGAAGGACGAGATTCGCGCGATGCTGATCCGGGGAGGGTTCCTCTCATGAAAGTGCTTGTCATCGGCGGCAACGGCATGGCCGGGCACATGATGGTCCGGTATTTCCGGAAGACGGGCGCTGATGTGTGGTACACGGTGCGGAGGCTTTCCGGAGGAATCGGGGAGCTAAAGCTCGATGCGACGGACCTCGACGCCGCCGCGGAGACGATCGGGCGGGTCTGTCCCCATCTTGTGATCAATTGCGTCGGGGTGCTCAATCAGGATGCGGAGCGCCGGCCGAAAGAAGCGTATCTCGTGAACGGGCTGCTGCCGCACTGGCTGGCGCGGGCGGCGGAGGCGGTGGGCGGCCGGCTCATCCACATCAGTTCGGATTGCGTTTTCCTTGGCGATCGGGGCGGGTACCGGGAGTCCGACCGGCCGGACGGGGTGTCGGCGTACGCGCGGACGAAGGCGCTCGGCGAGGTGCACGATCCGCGGCATCTGACGATCCGCACGTCGATCATCGGGCCGGAGATCCGCCCGGATGGGATCGGACTGCTGCGCTGGTTCCTGCAGCAGAAAGGGACGGTGAACGGCTATGCCCGGGTGCTGTGGAACGGTGTCACGACGCTTGAACTGGCGCGGGCGGTGGAATATGCCGCCGGCCGTCCGGAGATCGGCGGACTCGTGCATCTGACGGCGCCGCGCATCGTCAGCAAGCTGGAACTGCTCGGCATGTTCCGCGAGGCGTTCGGCTGGGACGATGTGACGATCCGGCCTTCGGATGAGCCGCGCATCGACCGGACGCTGGTCCGGGAGCGGACGGACTTCGATTATATGCCGCCCGATTATCCGGAGATGCTGGCGGAGCTGGCCGACTGGATGCGGGAAGGGTGACCGGCATGGTCGGCATCCGGCTGCTCGTGACGGGCGCGGGCGGCTTCTGCGGCCTGCACGCCTGCCGGTATTTCGCCAGGCAGGGGTTCGATGTGGTCGGCGTGCTTCGGACGACGGACGATCCGCGCGCGGTGGTGCTGCGGCGTGTGGGGGCCGCGGTGGAAGGATGCGAGCTGACGGATCGGCATGAGGTTGAGCGCTTGATCGCCCGGGTCCGGCCGGACTGGATCCTGCACCTGGCGGGCTTGAGTTCCGCCGGACCGTCCTGGCGCGAGCCGGCGAAGTATATGGAAGCCAACGTGATGGCAGCCGTCTATCTGCTCGAGGCGGCGCGGCGGGAGAAGGGCAGGGACTTTCGGTTCGCGGCCGCCGGCTCGATGCTGCGCTTCGACTGGCCGGCCGCCGGCGGGGCGCCCCGGCCTCCCCACCCGTACAGTCTGAGCAAGACACTGCTGACCGCGGTCGTCCGCAGCTGGCATCATCTGTACGGGACGGCGGCGGTCGTCGCCGAGCCGGCCAATCTGATCGGCCCCGGATCGTCCATGGGGCTGCCGGCGCTGATCGCCGCGCATATCCGCGCGCTGCGGCGGGCCCGGCTGGTCGGCGCGCCGGACCCGGCGCCGTTCCGGCTGAGCAGCCTGGTGGAGCGGCGCGATTACGTCGATGTCCGGGACGCGGTGAAGGCGTATGCGCTGCTGCTCGAGCGCGGCGAGCCCGGCGGCGTCTATCCGATCGCGTCGGGCCGGCAGCGGACGCTTGGCGAAGTGGCGGCGGCGTACGAGAGGGCGGCGGGTTTTCGCGTCGAATGGTCGGTCGGCGATTCGGATGCGCCGTCGCCGCGGCCCGCCGATCCGTCGGCTTTGAATGCGCTCGGCTGGCGGCCGGAGATTCCGTTTGCGCTGTCGGTGGCGGATACGCTGGACGATGATGCCGGAAGCGTCGCCTGGTTCATGCGGCCGGGGGGAAATTGATTTGGCTTCCGGCGATGGATCGGGTCTGAAGAGATGGAGCGGGCAGCCTGCGGCATGGATGACCATTCGGTATGTATGCGGTTGTCCAGAATGTCGGCGTTTGCGCAGGGGGTGCTGTGAATGGCTGACGCGACGATCGTGATTCCTTTTTACAATGATCCGTATGTCGAGGAGGCGGTGGAGAGCGCGCTGGCGCAGACGCATCCGTCGGTCGAAGTCATCGTCGTCGACGACGGATCGACGGTGCATGCCGATCGGCTTGCGCCTTATCTGGACCGGATTCATTACATCGGCAAAGCGAACGGCGGCACGGCCAGCGCGCTCAATGCGGGTTTCCGGCTCGCCTCCGGCCGTTACGTCGCGTGGCTCAGCTCGGACGACCGGTTCCGTCCGGAGAAGATCGCCCGCCAGATGGCGGCGATGGAGGCGGCGGGCGCGTGGATCGGCCATACGGCGTTCGCGGTCATCGACGGTGAGGGGCGCGTGACGAATCCGCATGTGTCGCTGGCGGGAGACCGGCCGGATTTGTTTTATCGGGCTTTCGTGAACGGCAATCCGGTGAACGGCTGCACGGTCATGATGCGCAAGGAGCTGTTCGAGCCGCTGGGCGGATTCGACGAGGGGCTGCTGTACACGCATGATCTCGATTTCTGGTATCGGGCGATGTTGGCGGGGGTCCCTTTTCACTATATCGGAGAGCCGCTGACGGAGTACCGCATACACGACGCCATGGGCACGGTGCGCCACCGGGAGGCGATCCGGGCGGAGGTGGCGGAGACGTTCGCGCGGTATGCGGGGCGGTGGAGCGCTTTTCTGCGGCAGCTCGGGATTGCGGTGTAGGTTGGCGGCGGGATTGCGGCGATCTGCCATACACTTCAAGCAGGAAATGGCATGCTTGAAGTGTATTTTTTTATCAAAGCATCGAGAAGGGAAAGAAAGCATGAGACTTGGTTGAGCAGCACGATTACCGTTGCGGTCATCGAAGACAAATTTGTTGAAAAAGAGAAAAAGTACATTCATATCCGAACAGAAGGCGGGCAACGGACAAAAGTCGAAGTTTCCGAAATCGCATGGCCTCTTGTTGAAGTTGGCTCGGAATATAGCGCGAGGCCAAGCTGCCCCGTAGCTAGCAGGCAACTTAGGGCGAAATCCGTGGGTTGAAGCCCTGCGAAAAGCATGCCAGAAGCATGTGAAGCAACTCCGCAGGCCGTAACATGAAGTGAATCCTGCCGCATCGTCAATTTTAACCCGAAAGGGACAAGAGGGTGCCGAGCGCCGAGAGGAAGCGCGAAGGCCATGGAACGTGTGAAGAACTTGGAGCAGCACGGAAGAACCCTCCGGTGTATGGGGATCGGCATGTGGAGACCGTGATGTCTGGAACCAGGGAGAGCCCTCCCCCACACGGCGAAACACGCCGTAAAGAGCGAACCTATAAGCCCTGCAAGGTGAAGTGGCAAGCTGTGGGAAGGGAGTGAAGATCGACTGGTACCTCATCAAGAGGCTCATGATCTTCTGCCGGAAGAAGTACAAGAAGTGGTCGCTGAGACGATCCCGCTTCTACGAGATCCTGAGGGATGCCAGACTGCGATCCGCAACCACGTGGCGAAGTACGTATTGCGCAAGGTGAAGAACGCCGGAAAGCCGTATGCGGGAAAACCGCACGTACGGTTTGATGAGGAGGGGCTGGTCCCCCAGCCCTTTACTCTACAAATCGGAATCAGCCTCCGTTGCACCCGCCAATGAGCGGGACAGCCGGAGGCTTTCTCGTGTTCACGCAGCGCATCCAGACCCGCTCAACCCGGCATAGCGTTCACGCGGTGTTCGAGCAGCCAGCGGTAGCGGTTTTGCACCATTTGCACTTCGGCCTGGATGGCGGGGAAGTGGAGCATCGTGCCCATGCCGGCGTGGCGGCGGTAGATCGTGAGCGGTTCGTTGATGAAGTGAAAGTCGATGCCGGAGAGCAGCGCGCGGATCCACAGGTCGTAGTCGTGGGTGTAGGGCAGCGATTCGTTGAACCAGCCGAGCTCGGCGACAAGCGTCTTCTTCATCATGACCGTGCAGCCGTTGACGGGGCAGAAGGTCAGGAACGCGGCGGCGAACTGCTTGGCCGTCGGGAATACGGCGGCTCCGTTGTGCTGGACGATCCCGCCGCTCTCGTTCATGACGTGGAAGTTGGTGTGGCAAATGCGCGCGCCGGTCTGGTGCATATGCATGACCTGACGCTCGATCTTCGTCGGCACGAACCGGTCGTCGGAGCTGAGCCAGGCGACGTACTGGCCGGACGCCATCCGGATGCCGTGGTTGAGCGCGCTGGCGGTACCGCCGTTCGCTTTGCCCAGGTAGTGGATGTGGCGCCGGTACGGGTCGAGCAGATGCTGACAGGCGGTCGAGCCGTCGTCGACGACGATCACTTCGGTGTACGGGTATGTCTGGCTCAAGGCGCTCTCGACCGCCTGCGCGATATACGGGTCGTTATGAAAAGGAATGATGATCGATACGGTCGGTCCCATGCGCTTCATTCTCGCCTCGATTCCATGGTGATCTCTCCTACACGATACGGCGCCGTCACCCGGCCGGTCACGACACCTGTCTTCGTACGGGAGCGGTTCCCCGCAGGTTCAGCCGGCTGCCGCTTGTCAGCCAGGAGGCCGGATGCCGAGCGCGACGAGCACATTGTGAAAATCGGAGGCGTACCGCGCGGCGGAGAAGTTCTCCTGCACGTAGTTCTCGCCCTGCAGCCGGATGGCGGTGCGCAAGGCGCTGTCCTCGATGAGCGAAATCGCCTCCTGCACGCCGCTGTTTAAGTCAGGCGGGATCAATTTGCCCGTGATGTTGTGCATGATCGTGTTGCGCACGCCGTCGGAGTCGGTCGAGAGCACCGGACAGCGGCAGGCGGCTGCTTCGGCGACGGCGTACCCGAATCCCTCGACATGCGAGGTCGAGACGAGCAGACCGCCGGAGTCGCCGATGGCCGAGTAGTAATACGGCATATGATCATGCGGGATGTTGGGGAAAAGCCGCAGTCTGTCCTGCAGTCCGAGCGTATGGGCGGTCGCTTCGAAGGCGGCCCGCTGCCACGGTTCGCTGATGTTCGGATCTTCGAACATCCACAGTTGCAGGAGCGGATAACGCTGCGCCAGCGCCGCGCCGAGTTCCAGGAAAAGCTGCCAGTTCTTGTTCGGCTCGATGCGTCCGACCCAGGCGAGAATCGGCGCGTTCGTCGGATTGAGCCACGGGGCGGGCCGGTAATGGAAAAGGGTTTTGTCAACGATGTTCTGCAGGAAGAACCGCGGAAAGTCCGGGAACACGCCGTTGATCAGCTCCAGCATGTGCGAGGACGGCTGGGCGAGGACGGCGTTGCCGTACATCCGGACGAAGAAGGAAGCGGCATGCAGGGTGCCGACGGCGGCTTCTCGGCTGCCGTAGCCCTGGGCGTCGTACAGGATCGGGCCGCCGTAGCCAAGGCCGCGCAGCCGCTGCAGCATGAGATGGTCGCAGACGGTGACGATGGCGTCGTAGCGATAGGTGTTCAGAATGTTGACGATGTCGACGTCGTAATTCGTGATGAAGAGCGGAATGTCGCGGATGTTCTGCCGCCCGGCGCCGTCGTGCAGGTAGAGCAGATGCCCTTCGATGCCGATCTGGCGAAGCGCGATGCAGCGCGTCCGGTTCAGCGTCTCGACGCCTCCGCTCGGAACGAAGTAGGTGAAAAGAATTCTCATGGCATGCAGTCAGCCCGCTTTCGCATAGGGTGTTGAACCGTTCGGTTCATCCTATGCGGACAGGAACCGCCCCGCAAGGGACGAGTGTTTAGCGGGCGGGGAATTGGACTGCGTGCATCGAACTGGCGTTGCGCGGCGTTACGTCAATGTCCACTTGAGCAAAAGCCCCGCCTGCGTCAGCCCGCCGCCGAAGCCATGGAGGAGCAGCGTGTCGCCGCGCATGAGCCGGCCGTCCCGGACCGAGAGATCGAGGGCGAGCGGGATGGTGGCGGCCGACGTGTTGCCGAACCGTTCGGCGCTCGTCAGCGTCCGCTCGTACGGAATGCCGATCCGCTCGCAGATGGCGGCGATCATCCGCAGATTCGCGCTGTGCGGCACGAACCAGTCGATCTGCTCCGGTGACATGCCGCAGGTGTCGAGCGTCGTCCGCACCGCCTCCGGGACATGCTCGACGGCCCAGCGGTAAACTTCGGGTCCGTTCTGGATCAGCTTGCCGTTTCGGGTGATCGGCGTACCGCGAAGTTCGGAAGCAAGGGACGACAGGTACACGTGATGGCCGATGCGGCCGTCCGTCGATGCGCCGCCGGCCAGGAATGCCGGAGGTTCGCCATCAGGCTGCGCTTCGACGAGGACGGCGCCCGCGCCGTCGCCGAACAGGATGCAGGTCGTGCGGTCGGTGTAATCCGTCACCTTGGACAACGTATCGGCGGCGATGACGAGCACTTTGCGGTACAGGCCGGACAGAATCAGGCCGTTCGCCATCTGCAGCCCGGAAACGAATCCGGCGCAGGCGGCTTGCAGATCGACGGCCGCGGCCGTCCGGATGCCCAGTTCGGCCTGCACGAGGGCGGAGACGCTCGGAAAAACGGCGTCGGGTGTCGAGGTGGCGGTCAGGATGCAATCGACGTCGTCGATCGGTTTATTCCAGCGGGCGGCGAGATTCCGGACGGCTGCCGCCGCGAGATGGCTTGCATATTCGCTTTCCGAGGCGATGCGCCGTTCGCGGATGCCGGTGCGTCTTGTAATCCACTCGTCGCTCGTATCCACCATTTGCTCCAGATCGGCGTTCGTCAACACCCGTTCGGGCACGCAGGTTCCAATGGCGGTGATGGCGGCGTTAGAACGAATGCGGGAAGCATGGTACATGGCCGGCACTTCCTTTCGTATCTTTTCAGGAGTGTATGGAAGAGGAACTGTCATCTGATATTAGTACCTGGTACTAATACTAGGCATAATATTTTGGAGTGTCAAGCGAGACCCAATAGCAAAAAGAAGGAATAATAATTTTTGGTGTTATGATCTTGGTTGTATCAAGCAGGGGAGGGCAAGCCGCCGGTGCGCATCGATTAGCGGCTTGGAGAGGCGATTGCCGTCCGCCATGAAGCCCGGTATCCCGGCTCATTTTTTGGTATAATGGCAGCGAATGGAGCGTGAAGCATGATGCCGTATGCATTGAAGAACAAGGAAACCTCCGAATTGTTCTCCTGCGCGCTGGAGAACATCTACGGGATCCCTTACCATGGCGTGAAGCTCTGGGAAGACCGGGAGGCCGCCGAAGCGGACGCCCCTTCCTTCCTCGTGGAGAGGGGCGTTGACGACCCGTGGCGGTGGGAAGTCGTGAGCCTGGACGAGCACCAGGCGAAGCTCTGCAACGTGAAGCTGAACAACGACCCGAAGCGGCGCGTTTTTTTGACGGATGATGGCAGGATTGAAGCTCAACAGGGCACGACCTGAAACGCCGAAAACCGTTCGATCACCGAATCGCGGAACGCCGCAGCGGCCTGCGTGAAGCAGCGGTCCCTAGTCGATCATCAACCGCATCTCATAATCGCTCCACCGTTCGCCGTTTGAAGCTTGGCATACCTTTTCGTTCCTGGTGCAGATCCGAAGCTTCTCGTAGCATTTGATGGCGGGCAGGTTGAAGTCGAAGACCCGAAGGGATAACTGCCGCAATTGAAACTGCTGGACGGCCTTGTCGATCAATTTCCGAAGCGCCGCGGTGCCCACGCCTTTGTTCCGCAAGTGCTCCTGAATCCAAAAACGTTCCACGACGGCTGTTCTCGCTGTCCGGTCGATGCGGCACAACTGAATCATGCCTGCCGCTTCGCCAGTCAACTCATCCATGATCTTGTATACGAATGTTCTCGAAGTCTCATGGTTTATCCCTTCACTGTAATGATTCAATAATTGCTCGACGGTCAGGGGATAAGTAAACGTCGGCCCGGCCCATTGAAGCAACAGATCCGGCGATTCCCGGCCAAACCATTCGACAATCATACTGAAATCGTCTTCGGACATGCATTCCAATTGAACCATTTGGCACCTCCCCTGCAAGATTCGCTTTTGATCCAGGCTGTCGCTGGCGACGAGTCGTACGATGATACCAATACGCGCGAAACCGCGTCAGAACCGCTTAACAAAACGGTGGCCCGTCACCTGGAAGCCGTAGTCCTTATAGAACTTGTGCGCTTCCTCTTCACGGCCGAAACCGCTCACCAGCCACAGGCCGATGCATTATAAAAATCCGAATACGGCGAATCCGGCAATCGCTTTGATGATGCGGAGCCCTCCCTTTCGGGACGGTCGTACCAAGCGGAGGACGCCGGCATAGAGCAGCAGATACAATACGATGAACGCGAGAAAAAAGAACGATTCGAAATGCTGGCGCGGGGCCGCCCATATTGCCGCGCCGACCGCGATGACAAAAGATAAGCATGCATATCCCGCAAAGGCGAGCGCCGCCATTACATACTTCAACGTCTTCACCGTGTGCAATCCTCGCAATCGTATGGCGCAATCGGTGCGTCAGTGAAATGAATCAACAATACCTACCTATTATTACCATGACCAGGCATATCCGGTTTCAACTTTTTTCCACGATAGGCAAGGCGGCGCAATCGATTCTCATGCCATCATGAGGTTGCAAGCTTCCCCGCCTTGGCAATGCGCAGCGACATCAGGGCGGCGAAGAGGCAGATAAACCCGGCTACGACAAACGGGACGTTGTATGTGCCGAACCAGTCTCTTGCGGCACCGGCTGCGTAGGCCGCCGCGGCGGCGCCGACTTGATGCGCAACGACGACCCAGCCGAAAATCATGCCCGCCCGTTCCTTTCCGAATTCCTGGATCGACAGTTTGACCGTGGGAGGCACCGTGGCCAGCCAATCGAGGCCGTAGAACACCGAGAACACCATCATCGTCGCCGGACCGGCGCTGAGCGCATGGGGCAGGAATATGAGCGACAGCCCTCTCTGGCCGTAGTACCAGAACAGCAGCTTGCGGCTGTCGAACCGGTCGGACAGCCACCCCGACAATGTGGTGCCGATCAGGTCGAAAATCCTCATGAACGCGAGCAGGCCTGCCGCCACCACTTCCGTAATGCCGTAATTGCCGCATGCCGGGATCAGGTGCGTGGTGATCAGACCCTGGGTGGAGACGCCGCAGAAGAAGAACGTACCCGACAGGAGCCAGAACGTGGAATTCCGCGAGGCCTCTTTGAGCACTTGCAGCGGGGTCAGAAAAATCCGACCGCTGAACTCGGCGGGTTTGGACACCTGATCCGAGCCGTACGGCGCCGCGCCGATATCGTACGGATGGTTCCGCATCCCGACCGCCACGACGATCAGGACAAGCAGAACGGCGGCCGCGGCGACAAGGACGGCATGGCGCCAACCCTCGGCGAGGTGATGTTCGCCAGCATGGGCAGAAAGATCAGTTGTCCGCTCGCCGCACTGGCGGTCAGAATGCCGACGACGAGTCCCCGGCGCTCCTTAAACCAATTGCCCGCGACCGTGACGCCGAGCACGTTCGCCATCATTCCGGTAGCCAGCCCGGACAGAAGTCCCCACAACAGTTCGAACTGCCACAGCGTCTGCATGAGCGGTGTCAGGGCAAGGCTGGCCGCGAGCAGGGACAATGAAATCACGGTAACGCGCCGGATGCCGTATTTCTGCAGCAGAGAAGCGGCGAACGGCCCCATCATGCCGTACAGAAAAATCCCGACGGACATTACGCTGGAAATCGCGCTCCGACTCCATTGGAATTCATCCGCGAGGGGCAGCATCAGAATTCCCGGCATGGAGCGAACTCCGGCAGACACCACCATCGTTGCAAAAGTTACCGCCACGACTATCCATCCGTAGTGCCATTTGAGCTTTCCGGTTGCATGCACAGCAGGTTCCTCCCATTCGTTAGTTGTACATACAAAATAGAAAATGAGACAGCGGTGTTCAGTTCTGCTCCAGGGTTTTGCTAGTTCTCAAGACGGCTTTCGTAATAGCCGCGGCAGTCTCTGGGCCCAGAATGGCGTCGAGCCGGGCGTGCAGATTGTGCGATGCCCGGAGAATGGATTCTTCCATCGCTATCGCCTTGCCGGTCGGGTACACCTGTACGGTCTTCCCGAGCACCCGGCGTTTTACCAATTTCCGCGTTTCCAGCTTGTCGACGAACCGGGTCAGCGTGGAGGGAGCGACGGACAGCTTCTCGGCCAATTCTTTCTGGGAGATGCCGGGTTTTGTGTGGTTGGATAATTCGGAGCGGCGGCCGACGCCAAATTCCCGGCCACCATGACCGCAAGAAGCCAGATAGTCAGCGGTTTAGAAAGCCCCGCAGCCAAATGCAATAACGCACATTAATGTGCTATAGTAACAATTATGGAACGATCGAGCATGATCGGGGCCTGGGCATGCTGGCCGAAAAGAAGAGGCAGTTCACGGAAATCAAACGCGAGCTTCCGGAGATTACGCAACGGATCTTGACCTTGCAGCTGCGTGAGTTGGAGGCTGACGGCATCATCAGCCGGACTTTGGTCACATGACAGCTCCAAAAGAGGAGGGTCGGCGGTGCGTTTTCCAACCCATATCGTATCGGCGGGCGGCTTCGTGGAGGACGGAAACGGCAATCTTCTGCTCGTCAAAGTCAAGGATGAAGGGTGGGTGATTCCCGGCGGCATAACGGAAGTCGGGGAGAATCTGATCGACGGCCTGATTCGCGAAATCAAGGAAGAAAGCGGAATTGACGCCGAGGTTGGCCATCTGGTCAATGTCGTGTCCAATACGGGGATTCACAAATGGTACGACGGTGTGACGGATGTCCCGACCAAGGTCGGGTTTGATTTTGTCTGCCGGGCCGTCGGCGGACAATTGGCCGCATCCGACGAGACGAGCGAGTGCAGATGGGTGCCCCGGGATCAGGTGCTGGATTACATTGCGGTGCCTTATCTCCGCACGCGTTATGAGAGTTATCTGAACTACAGCGGCTTCGTGAATTACATTGAATATACGACGCCCGCGCATATGGAGTGCATCGTCAAACTGCAGCGAACGATATAGCGGAACAGCAAAGCAGGAGGCAGCGTCCGACCGTCGCCGGATCGGCGCTGCCCCTTCCAATGTCAGTAGAGCCGGACCAGTTGCCACTTCTGGGCGCCGGTGCCGTTGTCCGTCCAGATCTGGACGTTCGTGCCGTCAGCCGTGCCGGCCGAGGCGACATCGAGCGCCTTGCCGCTGTTCGGATTGATCAGCTTGTACGTGCCGTCCGGGTTTTTGACGATGTTCCACTTCTGGGCGGCGTGCCCCGTGTCTGTCCACACCTGCACGTTCGTGCCGTCCGCTGTTCCGGCCCCCGCGACGTCGAGCGCCAAGGCGCTGTTGGTGTTAATTAACTTGTATGTGCCGTCCGCGTTTCGATAGATCGTCCAGCGCTGCGCGCCGGTGCCGTTGTCCGTCCAGATTTGCACGTTCGTGCCGGGCGTGGTGCCGGCTCCCGCGACATCAAGCGCCTTGCCGCTGTTCACGTTGATCAGCTTGTAGGTGCCGCCGGAGACGATCTCGTCCGAGGGATTCGAGCCGCCGACATCCTGATAGACGCGGACGTAGTCGACGTACATCTTCGCCGGAAACGGCGTCGACGCGTTCGGCGGTCCCGGCCAGTTGCCGCCCACCGCCATGTTCAGCAGGATGAAATGCGGCTTGTGGAACTCCTCCGTCGAGTTGATGTTGTTCTGGATGTTGGCTTCCCAGAATTGGACGCCGTCCACGAACCATTTGATGTAGCTCGGTGTCCACTCGATGGAGTAAACGTGATACTGCGTCACATCGAACGTAAAGCTGGAGCCGCCGTAGGAGGCGTGTCCGCCCGCATCCCAGTGCATGTAGCCGTGCGTTACGTCTTCGTTATTGACGTGCTCCATGATGTCGATCTCGCCGCTTCTCGGCCAGCCGACCGTCGCAATGTCTTCGCCCAATGTCCAGAACGCCGGCCACAGCCCCTGCCCTTTCGGCAGTTTGATCCGAGCTTCGATCCGGCCGTATTTGAAGTTGACTTTGCCCTGTGTCTTGAGCCGCGCCGAGGTATAGTTCATGCCGCCGTACGATTCCCGGCGGGCTTCGATGACCAGGTTGCCGTTCTCGATCCGTGCGTTCTCCGGCCGGCTGGTATAGTATTGCAACTCGTTGTTGCCCCAGCCGTTGCTGCCGGTGCCGATCTCGAAGGTCCAGTAATTGGTGTTGATCGAAGGTCCGTTGAATTCGTCGCTCCAGACGAGCTGGTAGGCCGCTTCCGCTTTCGGGACGGGAAGCAGCATCGCCATGAGCGCCGTCATCAAGAGCAGCACAAGCCATTTTTCCCGCTGCCTTGCGAGAATCATCATCGTCAATGACCTCCTTTTTGATCAAGAATGTGGATCCGTGGAGTTTCGACCTTTGCATGCCTCCTTCAACGCCGTTGCTTGAGAAAAAGCCAACCCGATACGACAACTTTGCTACCGGACCGGAACCGACATCACCTCCTTCGCCATATTCGAAGACAGCATCAACCGAAGGATAAAACAGAAAAAATCGGAAAATTCTGTCTTCTACTTTAATTTTGGAAACTACCAACCTTAAAATAAAGGCACAAAATTATGGATTGATGGACAAGATTATGGATTTTCGCAAGGAGGCGAGGCCCATGGAAGCTCCGATCGTTCGCAAAGCCGCGGCGGAAGACGAACCGTTCCTGCGGGAAATGCTGTATCACTCCCTGTTCGTTCCGGAAGGCGAAAAACCGTTCAGCCGCACGATTCTGCAGGATCCGGCCGTCTCGAAATATGAAATATATAGAGGGATGGGGGCGAACCGGGGATATCGGCTATATCGCGCTGATCCGTGATGTGCCGGTCGGTTCGGCGACGGCCAGATTTTTCAGCAGGAAGAATCCGGGGTACGGCTTCATTGACGAGTCGATTCCCGAACTTGGGATGGCCGTCTTGCCGGAGTATCGCGGGCGGGGAATCGGAACCTTGCTGCTGAGGACGTTGATGCAATCGCTAACCGATCGGGGGATCGGCGCCGTATCGCTCAGTGTGGACGTCCGAAATCCTGCCGAAAGACTCTATGAGCGGTTCGGTTTTTATGAAGTCGGCACAACGGGCCGCTCCATGACGATGCGGGCCGATCTGACAGACGAGGGTGCAAATCATGAATAATCTGCGGAAATAGCGGCCACAATGGAATAATGAGGCATTGACGTGCGGCTCCCACTGGCTGCGGCTGGCGCTGCTGGAACGCCACACCAGGAAATGTTGTCAATTTTGTTACAAAAAAAATTTCGATTTGACACTTCTTTTGACTTAGTTTAAATAAATAAATAGACTAAAAAACTACTCTCAAGAAACAGGAGGAGAGAGACCTATGCCATTGGTTGGTAGCAAAGTGCTGCCGTTCAAGGCGCAAGCCTATCAGAACGGCAAGTTTCTCGAAGTGACGGATGCGGATTTTCAAGGCAAATGGAGCGTTGTCTGCTTCTATCCGGCGGACTTCACGTTCGTATGCCCGACTGAGCTGGAGGACCTGCAAAACCATTACGCCGAGCTGAAGAAGCTGGGCGTGGAAGTTTATTCCGTCTCCACGGATACGCATTTCGTGCACAAAGCATGGCATGACACCTCGGAAGCCATTGGCAAGGTCGAATACATCATGATCGGCGACCCGTCCCATGAAATCTCCCGCAACTTCCAGGTGCTGGACGAAACGACGGGCCTGGCGCAGCGCGGCACGTTCATCATCGACCCGGACGGCGTCATTCAGGCTGTCGAGATCAACGCCGACGGCATCGGCCGCGACGCCAGCACGCTGGTTCGCAAGATCAAGGCGGCGCAATATGTCCGGAACCATCCGGGCGAAGTCTGCCCGGCGAAGTGGGAAGAAGGCGGCCAGACGTTGAAGCCGAGCCTCGACCTGGTAGGCAAAATCTGAGGAGACGCCACAGATCATGAAACTGGACGCAGACATTCGAGAACAACTGCAGCAGTATCTTCAGCTTCTTGAAGGCGACGTTGTGATCAAGGTCAGCGCCGGTTCGGATAGCGTATCGAGAGACATGCTGGACTTGCTGGACGAGCTGACCGGCATGTCTTCTCGTATTACGGTCGAACGGGCGGAGCTGGCCCGCACGCCGAGCTTCAGCGTCAATCGTCCGGGCGAGGATACCGGCATCGTATTCGCCGGCGTTCCGCTCGGCCATGAATTCACTTCGCTCGTCCTGGCGCTGCTGCAAGTGAGCGGGCGCCCGCCGAAAGTTGACGATGAAGTGATCGAACGGATCAAGTCCATCAAGGGCGAGTACCGTTTCGAGACGTATGTCAGCCTGTCCTGCCACAACTGTCCGGACGTCGTGCAGGCGCTCAACGTCATGAGCGTGCTGAATCCCGGCATCTCCCACACGATGATCGACGGCGCCGCTTATAAGGAAGAAGTCGAGCGCAAGGAAGTCATGGCCGTGCCGACCGTCTACCTGAACGGCGAGTTCTTCGAGAGCGGCCGGATGACGCTCGACGATATTCTGAACAAGCTCGGCGTATCCGCCGACGCGGCGGCCTTCGCGAACAAGGAGCCGTTCGACGTCCTGGTCATCGGGGGCGGTCCGGCGGGTTCGAGCGCCGCGATCTACGCCGCGCGCAAAGGGATCCGCACCGGCATCGTCGCCGACCGTTTCGGCGGCCAGGTGAACGACACGCTGGGCATCGAAAATCTGATCAGCGTGAAGCATACGGAGGGCCCGCAGCTCGCCGTTGCGCTTGAAGAGCATGTGAAGGAATACCCGGTTGACATCATGAAGTCGGTTCGGGCGGAGAAGCTCGAGAAGAAAGATCTCATCGAGGTCACCTTGAACAACGGCGCCGTGCTGAAGAGCAAGACGGTCATCATCGCGACGGGCGCGCGCTGGCGCAATCTGAACGTGCCGGGCGAGGAGGAGTTCAAGAACAAGGGCGTGGCGTATTGCCCGCACTGCGACGGTCCGCTGTTCGCCGGCAAGCAGGTGGCGGTCGTCGGCGGCGGCAACTCCGGCGTCGAGGCAGCCATCGATCTGGCCGGCATTGCGGCGCATGTGACGCTGTTCGAGTTCATGCCCGAACTGAAGGCGGACCAGGTGCTGCAGGACCGGCTGTACAGCCTGCCGAACGTGACGGTGCACAAGAACGCGCAGGTCAAGGAAATCACCGGCAGCAGCAAGATGGAAGGCATAACGTACATCGACCGCGCCACCGGCGAAGAGCATCACCTCGCGATGGACGGGGTGTTCGTCCAGATCGGACTCGTGCCGAACACCGAGTGGCTGGAAGGCGTGCTCGAGCGCACGCGGATGGGCGAGATCGTCGTCGACAGCCGCGGCGCGACGGCCATCCCCGGCGTATTCGCCGCGGGGGACTGCACGAACAGCGCTTACAAACAAATCATCATCTCCATGGGATCGGGCGCAACCGCGGCGCTCAGCGCCTTCGACTACCTGATCCGCAACTGACCGCTCCGGCGGCTCGCCAACCCGAAGGTCCGGCATTCCGAATGCCGGGCCCTTTTGTTTACGAACGCCCGCATACATCGAATAATCCTTCGTATGCACGATGATGCCGTTTTTGACGTTGAAGAGGTTCTTGAGGAAGAAGACGCCCTCGACGCAGGAGAGGATGTCCCCGATGTCGACCGGGCGGTTGTACATGCCCAGCGTGAGGGCCAGCTCTTCTTCGTTCATGCAGACGATGTCCACTTCGGGGTATAGCGTTTCGATGCACAGTTTCCGGATATCGAGGCTGTGGTAATGGGCATCTTCGAAAAATATGACGCCGGCCGGGTTGTTTTTCTTGTACGCCCTGACGTGCCGTTTGACCGCGTCGAGCCGTTCCCGCAGCACCCGTTCGTCCTTGATGCAATTGAAGCTGGACAGCACGTTGCTGCTGATGGATTTGGCGTGCCTTACAATGTAGTCAAAATAAGGTTGCGAGAAGGGCACGAATTCGTTGACGGTGACCTTGGTAACGATCAACCGGTTGGACGCCGGGATTTCGACGGTCTGGTCGCGGGAACGGATGATGTCCCCTTTTTTGAACTGGCAGGCGGTTCAACACGTCGATCCTGAAGTCGCACAAAATGTCCAGGTTGCTTGTATAGCCCATCGCGGGTAAATGCCGGCCGATTTGCGCGATTCGATCGTTTGCTCCATTTTTTCGCCACCGCAAGGGGACGAAGCCTACTACACCGTGTTTCATGAGATCGTTCTTCATCCCGGCGATCAGTACACGATTCCGCCCAACGTCAAACATTGGTTTCAGGCAGGAGACGAGGGCGCAGTGGTAAGCGAATTTTCCTCGCTCAGCCTGGACGAGAAAGATATTTTCACGGATCCGCGCATTGTTCGCGTGCCGCAATGATTGCAGCCGATCGCAGGTCACACGCATTCTGAGCCGGCTTCCGATGATTCGGAGCTGGTTTCGCTCCACAATATAGACAGTATAGGCTATCCGGGAAAAGCAGACTTTCTTTTCGGATATCGGCCTGCTCACCCGAAGGTCCGGCATTCCGCATGCCGGGCCTTCATCCATGTTCATGACAGTTTTTGGCTATTCCTTGATCGATCGAATCAGGTATGATAGAGATGCGCATGAACGGAATCGTATAGGGACAAGGGGAGAGATGATGAGATTGTCGCTGCTGCCGAGACTCGACAATATCCGCCTGCGCAACAAGATGCTGATCGTGTACATTTTCTGCGTGCTGCTGCCGATCGTGCTGACCAACGTCGTCTTCTACCAGGTGACGACGAACAATGTGAAGAACCAGCGCATGCGGGACATCTCGCGTGCCCTCGAACAGGTGCGGAACGAGTTCCGGGGGGAAATCGACGTCGCGGTCCGGGTGTCCGACGTGTTCATCACGGACTACCTGCTGAACGAGATTCTGGAGACGGAGTATGCGAGTCCGCTGGACTACATCGCCGCGTACGATTCGTATTTCCGCAAGATTTTGAACAGCTACACGCCGCTCTACACGTCCATGCAGAACATCAAGATCTATCTTGACAATCCGACGCTGCTCCATTCCGGGGGAGTCGGCAACCTCACGTATCAGGTCCGGAATTCCGACTGGTACCGGGCGCTGGAGAAAGTGAAAGGCTCAACGCCCGTCCTGATCCGGACGGCGCGCGAGAACCGGATCCAACCTGCAGCGAACGTCCGCGACACCTTCGTCATCGTGCGCCGGATGAACAATCTGGCCTATTTCGGAACGAGCAAGTGGGAGAAAATTTTGAAGATCGAACTGCGCCCCCAGGCGATCGAACAGGTATTCTCCAACCTCAACCTGAACGGCCACATCTACCTGCTCAACGAGTCGGGCCAGGTGGAGTACGCGACGGATCCGAATGTCAACTGGCAGACGGAGACGATTTTCTTCCACGAACTCGCGCTTCCGGATGATGCGATCGAATTCGCGACCGCTTACAACGGGGTTGAATATCTGGACAGCTGGAAGCTCGTCGGCGTGATCCAGGAGGAGGAAGTGTTCCGCGAGGTGCAGAAGCCGCGGGAATTCATCGTCTGGCTGGCGCTGATCAACCTGCTCGTCTCGACGGCGATCATCTTCTGGGTCTCCCGGTCGATGAACGTCCGGCTGATCAACATTCTTCGCCACATGAAGAAGGTGAAGAACCAGCAGTTCGTGCCCATCGAGCACCGGGAAACGCTGGATGAGATCGGTCAGCTGCAGAACGAATTCAACCGCATGACGATGCAGATCAAGAGTCTGATTCACGACGTGTACATCGCCGACATACGCAGGAAAAGTCTGGAGATCGAGCATCGCAAGGCCCAGTTCAATGCGCTGCAGAGCCAGATCAATCCGCATTTCCTGTTCAATTCGCTGGAAACGATCCGGATGCGCAGCCTGATCAAGAACGAGACGGAGACGGCCCAGATCATCCACAAAATGGCCAAGCTGCTGCGTTCATCCCTGACATGGAACAAGGACCGGATCAAGGTCGAGGAGGAGCTCGAGTTCATCCACTGCTTCCTCGAGATCCAGAAATACCGCTTCGGTGACCGGCTTACCTACCGGCTGGACGTCGATCCGGAAGCCCGGAGCGTGATCATCCCGAAAATGGTGTTCCTGCCGTTCGTCGAGAACGCGAGCATCCACGGCATCGAACCGATGAAGCACGGCGGCGAGATCGATATCACCATCCGGCGCAGCTCCCACGATCTGGAGTTCTCGATTCGGGACAACGGCGCCGGCATGAATCCGGAGCAGGTGGAGCGCTTTTACGGCTATCTGGAGAACGAGGCGGAGGAACTGGGCGAACGGATCGGCGTGCAGAACGTGATCTACCGGCTCAGGATGCTGTATGGCGACAGGATCCGGCTGTTCATCGACAGCGCACCGGGCCAGGGGACGTGTATCCGGATCACCCTGCCCGCGCAGGATGAGGCGGACGGGTCCGCGGCCCTCCTACCGCGGACATAAACAGACATTAAATTTTTTAAGCATGACCTTTAGTTTGGTGGGTAAACAAAGCGCGGGACGGGGCATTATACTGAAAGTGCTTACAATCCATCCTGAATTGAAAGGGGTTCAGAAAAAAGTGTCGAAAAAGAGATGGCTTGCTTCGACGTTGTCCCTCATCATGGTGCTGGCCCTCGTCCTGACGGCCTGCTCGGGCAAGAAGGAAGCGGGCAACTCGAACTCGGGAGCTTCGGGTTCCTCGCCAACCTCGAATTCCTCCGATTCCGGAGGCGACAGCGGCGGCGCGGCGCAGGACAAGGTCACCTTCACAATGTTCGTCGCCGTCCAGGGTGAGAAAGACGTCAACACCAACGAGACGGTCATCGGCAAGAAGCTTGAAGAACAGACCGGCGTCAACTTCAAGATCGAGCATCTCGTCGGCGACCTGCAGACGAAGATCGGCACGATGATCGCGTCCAACGATTATCCGGACGTGCTCGTTCCGGACGACGGAATCGAGAACGTCATTGAAGCGGGCGGCTTCATCGACCTGACCCCGTATATCGACAACGACAAGTATCCGAACATCAAGAAGGTGTACGGTCCTTACAAGAACCTGATGAAATGGGATGACGGCAAGATCTACATCTTCCCGTTCTCCACGGTGGTCGGGGAGTACAATCCCGATCCGAACATCAACCAGGGCGCGTTCTGGGTGCAGCGGCGCGTGCTGGAGTGGGGCGGCTATCCGAAGATCAAGACGGTCGAGCAATATTTCAAGCTCATTGAAGATTTCGTGAACGCGCATCCTGACGAAGACCTGATCGGTTTCGTAACGCTGACCGACGACTGGCGCTTCTTCGCCACCACGAACGTGCCGAACCATCTGGCCGGCTACCCGAACGACGGCGAAGTCATGGTCGACATGCAGACGCACGAGGCCAAGATCTACGCCGGCACGGATTGGGAGTACCGCTGGTACAAGAAGCTGAACGAGATCAACGCGAAAGGCCTGTTCGACAAGCAGTCCTTCGTGGACAACTACGACCAATACATCGCGAAGCTGACGTCGCACAAGGTGCTGGGCTTCTTCGACTACGGCTGGCAGGTCGGCACCGCGAACAATGCGCTGCGCGACGCCGCGCTTGCGGACCCGTCGCTGGACGGTTACCGGTACTTCCCGCTGCCGGTCGTGTTCGATGAAAACATCAAGGACCAATACCTCGACCCGCCGGGATACGTCGCCAACCGCGGCTTCGGCATCACGTCGAGCGCGAAGGATCCGGAACGGATCATCGCCTTCATCGACACGTTGCTTTCGGAAGAGAACCAGATTCTCGTCAAGTGGGGCATCGAAGGCGAGACGTATCTGCGCGACGAGAACGGCCGCATGTACCGGACCAAGGAAATGGTCGACAAGATGACGCAGAAGTTCAACGAAGACTACGGATTTACCGTATTCGACTGGGATTGGCCGCACTACGGCACGAACTCGACGCTGTCGGACGGCAACGCCGCATCGCCGGGGCTGCAGCCGGAAGTGTTCCAGATGACGCTCACCGACGCGGACAAGAAGATTCTGTCGGCCTACGGCGTGCAGACTTACGCCGAAATGTTCGCCGATCCGGACGAGCGTCCGTGGTACCCGGCATGGGGCTTCGCGAAAGACGAACCGCGGCAGCTGTTCGAACAGCAGAAATCCGACCTTCAGCGGAACCACATCCCGAAACTCGTGCTTTCGAAACCCGAGGAATTCGACAAGGCCTGGGATGAGTACACGAAAGCCCTGGGCAAACTCGACGTCCAGGGATACGAACAGTGGTTTACGCAGAAAGTCAAGGAAGTTGTCGCCAACGCGCAAAAATAATCAGGCTTGCCTGACAAATCGAGCAAAGGCCGGCTTAACTGCAAAAACGCCGCTAAGTCCGGCCTTTCTCTCGTTATTTTCAAGTATCGCGATCCCCGACCGGCGGACCGGTGTGTAAGGAGAGAAAGACGATGGACAACAACCATGTGCTCACGGGCGTGTCCGTGGCCGCAGAGAAAAAACCGAGGGGATTGAAACGATTTTTCAAGCTGCTCTATCAGCAACGCGCGCTCGTCCTGATGTCCGTGCCTTTCGTCATCTGGCTGTTCATCTTCCGATACTTGCCGATCTGGGGATGGACGATCGGGTTTCAGAACTTCAAGCCGGCCAAAAGTTTCTGGGAGCAGGAGTGGGTCGGTTTCTATCATTTCGAGTTCCTGTTCGGCGATGAGCGTTTTCTTCGTGTGTTGCGCAATACGCTTGTCATGAGCACGATCAATCTGGTGCTCGGTTTTGTTACGGCGATCACCCTCGCCCTGTTGCTTAATGAAGTGCGCCACCTCGTGTTCAAAAGAGTGGTGCAGACCGTCAGCTATCTGCCGCACTTCCTGTCCTGGGTCGTCGCGGCGGGCATCATTCGTGTCACCCTTGCGCCGGACGGCATCATCAATGAACTCTTGATGCGCCTCCATCTGATCGATGAAGAACTGCTGTTCCTCGGGATCGGCGAATGGTTCTGGGGCATTTACGGCGCCAGCATCGTCTGGAAAGACGTCGGATGGAACACGATCGTCTACCTTGCCGCGATCACGATGATCGATCCGACGCTCTACGAAGCCGCCGAGATCGACGGCGCGGGGAGATTCCGGAAGATCTGGCATATCACGCTGCCCGGCATCCGGCCGGTCATCACCGTGCTCCTCATCATGAACATCGGATATTTGCTGGAGTCCGGATTCGAACCGCAATACCTGCTCGGCAACGGCATGAACATGGACTATTCGGAAAACCTTGACATATTCGTGCTGAAATACGGCATCAACCAGTTCAACTACTCGCTCTCTGTGGCGGCCAGCATCTTCAAGACGGTGGTCAGCTTCATCCTGCTGTTCGCCGCCAACAACCTGGCGAAACGCATGGGCGAGACGAGACTGTACTGAGGGGAGGCGTCACACATGGCCGAAATGACAATCGAGAAACCGAGACGGCGGCGTGTCCGGATGTCCCTCGGCGACCGCATCTTCGACGCGGTGAACTACACGCTGCTCTGCCTGCTGATGGTCGTGACGCTCTATCCGTTCCTGAACACGCTGGCCGTGTCGTTCAACGACGCGACCGACTCGCTCCGCGGCGGCATCTACCTCTGGCCGCGAAAATGGACGCTGGAAAACTACAAGTTCGTGTTCGAGGAAGCGACGATCTTCCAGGCCACGCTGACTTCCGTGCTGCGCACCGTGATCGGCACCGTGCTGACCGTGTTCTGCTCCGCCATGGTGGCCTACACGATCAGCCGGCCGGAATACGTGCTGCGCAAGTTCGTCACCATCGCGTTCATTCTGACGATGTACATCAACGGCGGGCTCATTCCGACGTACCTGCTCATCCGCGATCTCGGGCTGATCGGCAGCTTCTGGGTGTACATCTGGCCGGGGCTGATCGGCGTGTTCAACCTGATCATCATCCGTTCGTTCATCGAGAACCTGCCGGACAACATCCTGGAATCGGCGAAGATCGACGGCGCCGGCGAGTTCCGCACCTTCTTCTCCATCGTGCTGCCGCTGTGCACGCCGGTGCTGGCGACCGTGGCGCTGTTCACGGGCGTCTGGCAATGGAACTCCTGGTTCGACGTGTTTCTGTACAACTCGTCGTATGAGCATTTGAGCACGCTGCAGTATGAATTGCAGAAGATTCTGCAGTTCTCGAACGCCAGCACCCGTTCCGTCGACTTCACCGCCGCCGGGGCGCAGCAGGGCCTCAGCCAGGTGACCCCGTATGCGATCCGCGCGACGATGACAATCGTGGCGTCCGTGCCGATCATCATGGTTTATCCGTTCCTGCAGAAATATTTCGTGAAAGGCATGATGGTGGGCGGCGTGAAGGAATGACGGGCCGCGGCAATTTCGTGCTTCTGCTCGCCCGGGTTTGAAGGTATAATTTTATAGAAGACATGGGGCCGGCCTCTTGGGTTCTGAGCGATCTGAGGGCCGGTTCTCGTTTTCAGAAAATGATGCAGGGGTGCCGGATGAAGCGTGTCATTCTGATCGGGGCGTTGCTGCTCGTCGCGGCGGCAGCGGTTGGTCTCGCGTATTGGTTTTATCCCAGAACGGTCGATTTTGAGGCCCAGGGGATGAAGTATCGGCTGGGCACAGAGGCAGCGGTGGAGGAGAGGCCGCTCAAGGTAAGCATTCAGGGAAAAATCTACCGCAATTTCAAAGGCGAACGGACGTTCAAAGGCACCATCGGGCTGGAAGGCGAGGACATCCCGGTACCCGAGGATCAGCGGACGGTGGAGCTCAAAAGATACCGCAGCTTTAATGCCTATGCGTTAACTTACCCGTTTATCGAAAACGGAAAGCCGCGCATCTATTCACAGGGAACGCTTTTTGTCAATGATGACTTCAGCAAGATCGCCATTGCGTTGATTGAACATGAAGCAGACCAGGGACATTGGGGTGCCGATGACGGACTGATGATTGCGGCGCCCGCGTTGAATCGGGAAGAAGCCGTCGTGCTGTCCAATGAGGTGATGCGGGAATATCTGGACGGCCATGTACTGAAGTGATCCGGACTTTCGCCGGCCATTTGTCGATCCCGGACAGCTTGCGCGCGAGGCCGAAGGGCGGATCAGCCTGACGGTCATTCTGAGCGGTGAAGCCGTCATCGGGTACTGCAACCTGTACCAGGTCGAACCCGGTTCGCACGGCTGGTTGGGCAACGTCATCATCCATCCCGATTACCGGGGGCAGGGTGCCGGCCGGTTTCTGGTCGAGACGATGCTCTCCATCGCCGGGCGGGAACACAAGCTGCGCGAACTCAGGCTCGTCTGCCACAACACGAACACGCCGGCGCTCCGGCTCTATTGGCGCACGGGGTTTGTGCCGTATGATCTGGAGGAGACGGTGGACGGCAGCGGACGGAAACTGATGCGAATCTTGATGAGGAGAGCGCTGAGCGATGCTTGATCGATTGCGCGGCATCCGATGGATGGCCGAAAGCGAAATGACCGTAAGATTGGCAGAAGCCGGGGATTCGGACATCGTTCCGCTGGCTCCGGGGCTGGAAGCCGAAGTCGCCCTGATCCGGCTGGAAAACGCCGAATGCGTCCTGAAGATCTGGAATCGCCATTCGAAGCCGGATATCGGGTTCCAATACCGGCTGCTCCGGTCCCTGCGCGACCGGGGGATGCCGGTCTCAAGGCCGCTGGGCTGGGGAGTGGACGCGTCCGGCAACCAGGTGCTGCTGACTTCCTTCGACGGCACGGCCATTCATGAGTCGGATGCGGACAAGCTGCGTCGCATCGCCGGCCTGCTGCTGGATGTCCATCGCTGCCGCATCAACGATGTGGAGATGCCGCGGTTTGATTTTGTCTCTTACTTCTTTCCGGACATTGAAGGGCACCCGGATCTCAAGTCCGAGCTTGCGCGTCTGGTCGAGCTGGTCAAGCCGCGGCAAGACACCGTCATTCACGGGGATTACAATTTCAACAACATCCTGGAGGCGGAAGACGGCAGGCTGACGATCATCGACTGGACGAACGGCCAGCTGGGCGATGCGCGGTACGATATCGCCTGGTCCGTCTTCCTCGCCGATCTGTACACGGACGATGAGCCGGCCGCCGTTTACCGGTCGGCGTTTCTGTCCGGCGGGGGACACCGGGCGGAGGAGCTGGAGCCGTTCGAAGCGATCGCCCTGCTCCGGTGGATGCTGCTGGACCGGCTGGCCGGCATGCCGCGCACGGAGAAGACGGACGGACGGCTCAGGCGCATGTTGGAGACGAATCGATACATCAACCGGACGGAATGGCCCTGAACCGGATGATCGGAAGGGAGACGGTTCACGGGGAAAGGATGCACGCATGGAACTTCCGCAACAACTGAGATTGGCCATCGAGCGGCATATCCAGGGCATGGATCATGCGAAGCTGAAACGGGATCTGCAGTCGCTGAGCGAGCGCTATCGGACCGCCGGCGGCAGAGGCCGGAGGTTGCTTACCGAAGATGCCGAAGCGGCCTCATACGCGATCGCGCGCATGCCGGCGACATACGGCGCCGTCGCGGCGGCGCTGAACTATGCGCTGGAACGGACGCCGGAGCGGCCGGAGACGCTGCTGGATTGCGGCGCGGGGACGGGGGCCGCTTCCTGGGCGGCCGACGCGCTGCTGGATCTGCGCGGCGTCACCTGCCTGGAACGGGAGCCGGCCATGATCCGGCTCGGGCGCAGCCTGGCGGCCGATGCATCGCCCGCATTGCGGAACGCGGACTGGGTCCGCCGCGACCTCGCGAAGGACGACATTCCGGAGCGGGCGGAGCTCGTCCTCGCCTCCTATGTGCTGAACGAAATGAACGAAGCGGACCGGGCGGCGGCGGTCGTGAAGCTGTGGAACGCGGCGGAGCGCATGCTGCTGATCGTGGAGCCGGGCACGCCGGCCGCGTATCGCGGGCTGATGGCGGTGCGCGAGCAATTGCTCCGGCTCGGCGCCCATCTCGCCGCGCCGTGTCCGCATGCGTCGGCGTGTCCGATGGAGGGCGAAGACTGGTGCCATTTCCGCTGCCGCATTCCGAGAAGCCGGCTGCACAAGCAGCTGAAGGACGGGGCGGCGCCCTACGAGGACGAGAAATTTTCGTATCTGGCCGTGACGCGCGAGCCCTGCGGGAGGGCGGAGGCGCGGATCATCCGCCGCCCGCGGATCGACAAGGGGCGGATCGGCCTCGAGCTGTGCACGCCGGACGGCCTGCGCAGCGTGGACGTGCACAAGAAAGACGGAGAGCTCTTCAAGCGGGCGCGTAAAGCCGAATGCGGCGATGCGTTCAGCGCGCCGGGTGCCGGCGGGACCAGAAGCTGATCCTGCGCATTGCAGGACCGGGCGGAAGGAAGGGAAGCCAATGGGTTACATTATGGAATTGCGCCGGTTCGTCGGCAGCCGCCCGCTCATCATGGCGGGAGCCGCCGTCATGGTGCGGGACGGCGAAGGCCGGCTGCTGCTCCAGCGGCGGGCGGACACGGGCGATTGGGGCACGATCGGCGGCGCCATGGAGCCGGGCGAGTCGTTCGAGGAGACGGCGGCGCGGGAGCTGTACGAAGAAGCCGGGCTTCGCGCGGCATCGTTCAAATTTGTGGCGCTGCTCTCCGGGAGGGACATGTACTACCGCTATCCGAACGGCGACGAAGTATACAACGCGCTTGTGGTGTTCGAGGCCGAAGGCGTGACCGGCGAGCCGGTCGTGAATGACCACGAAGGGCTGGAACTGGCCTGGTTTCACCCGGACCGCCCGATTCCGGAACTCCATCCGATGGCCGAACGAATCTTGCGCAAGGCGGGTTATGTAACAGAACGTTCATAGATTCGCGATCCGGTTGTGATATTTGTCACACAGACGCTCCCCTGCGGCATCTACAATGGGATCAGTTCCGAGAAACAATGATAGGGGAGTGCGGAGAATGAAAAAATGGTTGAAAATGTTGGGTCTGGCCGTGGGCGTGTCCATGATGATTTCGGCCTGCGGCGGCAATTCGGATAACGCAGGCAGCAACAGCGGCTCCGGCAACAGCGGTTCCGGGCAGTCCGCTTCGACGGGCGAGACGAAATCGTTCGAGATCAAAGCGAAGAACTGGGCGTTCGAACCGACGGAGATCCGCGTGAACAAGGGCGACACCGTCGAGATCAAGCTGGTCAACGAAGAAGGCATGCACGAAGTCGAGATCAAAGGTTACGGCAAGAAGATCAAGGACAGCGAGACGATCACGTTCACGGCCGACAAAGCGGGCGAGTTCGAGTTCATCTGCTCCCTCTTCTGCGGCACGGGCCATGACGACATGATCGGCAAGCTGATCGTCGAATAACGGCTATTATTCAAGGCATCATCTTTTCAAGAGGCGGATGCGTTCCGACGGAATGCGTCCGCTTTTGTTGTTATCCGAATATTATGACGATTTGTAACAAAACCGACGAAAATGGCCGACGCTATTGTGATTTATCTCACAATGAACGGGTATGCGGGCCATTACACTTACGGTAAAAAACGAGGAAAGGGTGAACCGTATGTCCCGGGACCGAAGCGATAAAGAGAAGGACACGCTGAAAGGCACGTTTACGTCCGTCATGCTGCTCGGCGGCTTCATAGCCCTGTCGTGGCTGGGGGTTTTCATTCTTTTCATCAACAGGTAGGGGGTAGCATCATGCATATTCATCGTCTGGAGAAAATCTGGCTGGCCATCGGCGTCGCGATGCTGTTCGTCTTCCTGGGCGTGATCGGCGTCGGCGCGTTTGCCATGGGGATGCAGCCGCCGACCGGCCACCATACGATCGATCCGGAGAAAGTCAGCGAGACATACCCGTTCAACAACCCCGGCCTCGAGCAGGTCGGCGAGAACGAGTACAACGCCTACATGATCGCTTACGCGTTCGGCTTCAAGCCGGCGAAGATGGAAGTGCCGCTCGGGGCGAAGGTGCATTTTCAGGTGACCAGCCCGGATGTCGTGCACGGTTTCCAGATTACGGGCACGACGGTCAACCTGATGGCCGTGCCGGGTGAGGTCAACCACTACACGTACACGTTTGACAAGCCGGGCGAGTACCTGGTGCTGTGCAACGAATACTGCGGCGCGGGCCATGAATTCATGGCGACGACCATCATCGTGAAATGAGACCGACAATACCGAAACGGAGAGGATGATCGAGCGTGACTGCTACTGTGATGCAAGCGTCCGCCGCCGACAATAAACGGCCGTTCGACGGCAAAGATGCGAAGCTGGTGCTGGCGCACCTTCTGGTGGCCTTCACGGCGCTTCTGCTCGGCGGCGTCGCGGGCGTGCTGCAAGGGCTCGTCCGCGGCGGCATGATCGAGCTGCCGTCGGAGATCGGCTACTATCAAATTCTTACCGCGCACGGCGTCCTGATGGCGCTGATCTTCACGACCTTCTTCATCATCGGATTCCTGTATGCTGGCGTCAGCAAGACGATGGGCGGCAAGCTGCTCGGCGTCGTGAGCCGGATGGGCTGGGCCGGCTACGTCCTGATGACGGTCGGCACGATCCTCGGCACGATCATGATTCTGGCGAACGAAGCGACGGTGCTTTACACGTTCTACGCGCCGCTGAAAGCCAATCCGTTCTTCTACATCGCCCTGGTGTTCGTCGTCGTGGGCAGCTGGATCAGCGGGTACGGCATTTTCGCGCAATACCGGTACTGGCGCAGGACGCACAAGGGCAGCGTCAGCCCGCTGTTCGGCTTCATGGCCGTCGCCACGATGCTGGTCTGGCAGATCGCCACGATCGGCGTCGCGATCACGGTGCTGTTCCAGTTCATTCCGTGGTCGTTCGGCTGGGTGGAGAAGATCAACATCATGATCAGCCGGACGCTGTTCTGGTACTTCGGCCATCCGCTCGTCTACTTCTGGCTGATGCCGGCGTACATGTGCTGGTATATCTGCATACCGAAGATCATCGGGGGCAAAATATTCAGCGATTCGATGGCGCGGCTGTCGTTCGTCCTGTTCATTCTGTTCTCCATCCCGGTCGGGTTCCACCATCAATTGATGGAACCGGGCATCGCACCGGTCTGGAAGTACATTCAGGTCGTCCTGACGTTCATGGTCGTCATTCCGTCTCTCATGACCGCGTTCGCAATGTTTGCAACGTTCGAGCAGACCGGTCGGGCCAAGGGCGCGCGCGGGCTGTTCGGCTGGCTGAAAACTTTGCCGTGGGGTGACGTCCGTTTCTTCGCGCCGTTCATGGGCATGCTCGTGTTCATTCCGGCCGGCGCTGGCGGCATCATCAACGCGAGCAACCAGATGAACGCGATGGTGCACAATACGCTGTGGGTCACGGGGCACTTCCACCTCACGGTCGCCACGACGGTCGCCCTGACGTTCTTCGGCGTCGCCTACTGGCTCATTCCGCACGTGCTGGGCAAACAGCTCACGCCGCGGATGAACCGGCTCGGCATCATCCAGACGATCATCTGGCTGATCGGGATGTTCTTCATGTCGGGGTCCATGCATACGGTCGGCCTGTTCGGCTCGCCGCGCCGCACGGCGTACACGACGTACGGCGACCATCCGGACGCGGTCTTCTGGATGCCGTATCACGTGGCGATGGCGATCGGCGGCACGATCCTGTTCATCGGCGTCATCCTGATGTTCTGCAACATGATCGCCTTGATGCGCGCGCCGAAAGGCGACGAGAAAACCGCGGCCGAGTTCCCGATCGGCGAGACGGCTGACGCAGCCGAACCGACGCCGAAGTGGATCGAGCGCTGGGGCGTATGGGTGGGCGTACTCGTTGTGTTGATCCTGTTCGCGTACACGGTTCCGTTCGGCGATATGCTCGTGAATCCGGCGCCCGGATCGAAGCCCTGGGTGACGTGGTAAATCGGTCAGATTATGCTGCAACCTTCAAATGGCGCTTGCCCGGACGAATGTCCGGGCAGGCGCTTTACTTCATTTTCCGCACATACCCGGAGATCTGTTCAAGTCCGGCCTGCAGCACTTCGGTACTGCAAGCGTAACCGATGCGGACATGCCCTTCCATATCGAAGCACGCGCCAGGGGTCAGAAAGGCGCCGGTATTCGCCAGCAGACCGGTACAGAAATTGACAGAAGGCACTTCGAATTCGTATTTCAGCAAGGCTGTCGTTCCCGCACGCGGTTTGACATAGGAAAAAGCGGCTTCCTTTTCCACCCATTCATCCAGGAGGGCCAGGTTGTCCCGCAAAATTTTGCGGCTTCTTCTCAAGATCTTGTCGTAGTTCTTCAGGGCATGGACAGCCAGCATTTCGTTCAATATCCCGCAACTGATCGTGGTGTAGTCGCGGTGCTTCATGCATTCCGTGATGACTTCCTGCGGAGCGGCAATCCAGCCGAGGCGAAGGCCTGCAAGGGAGAGCAAATCGTCATCCTGGAGCAAGTTCATACAGACTTCATCACAAAGTACATAAGCTCCGCACGATCGTGCGATCTCCACAATTTGTTCCAGGATATCCCGTTCCATCATCAGCGGTGATTTGATCAAAGAGGAGATAAGAAAGGAAGAACTCATCCCTTTGCACCGGTTTACGCAAACATTGGATACCTATGTGATTACACGCAAGGATTGTTCTGATGAAATTACCATTCAGGCCTTTGTCGAACTGGTAACGGAAGGGTGGGACGAAGCAGCTGAAGCAACTTAGCGGTGTGGCCGGCAAGCTCTGTTTATGGGCCAAAAGTCTCGATCACGGGTTGTTTTTGTCTGCAGAATAGTCAAAAAAGCTCAAAATGGTGCGAATATGGACATTGGTCTTGATCGCGTGGCAAAAATTGACGATAAAAACGAATGAGAGGAACTTCAGATCGGCAGGTCCCGGACGGGACTCCAACCTGAAAAACCAGGCAAAGAAAAGAGGTAAACCCGTACGAAAGTCGGGGACGCAAAGCCACGGGTCTAAAGCGTGGGACTATGACGTCCGGATCACGCCATGACAGCCGGGCTGCTCTAAATGGTGGTGATGAAGGATGGGACATGCCGTTGATCATGCCTTTTTTTCAGGTGACGCAAGTTTGATCATCCGGGGAGAGACGCTTGATTTCGATGAAATCACGCGAAGTTTGAATGTGGAGCCGGCGAGATGCCTGAGAAAGGGCGGAAAGGTGTCGGTCGGCGGCAAGAAAGTGTCCAAGGATTTCTGGATGTACCGGGTGAAAATGCGCGGCAACGACCCCGTCGGCTCGCTCATGCAACTGCTCAAGGAGCTGGAACCGAACATCGGGTATATCCATCATCTGTCCGACAGCGGGTACGATGTCTGTCTGCGGATGTATTATCAGTCCGAGCTGGGGCAGATTTATTTTGAAATGCCGAACGAATTGCAAGCCTTGATCGCCAAATTCAAGGTTCGCCTGGAGTTCTCCATCTTGTCCTGGGGCGGGGCGGTATAAAAGCAGTTATAAATCGAAACCTCGTGCGAGTGATTCGACTCCGCGGGGTTTTTTTGATTCATGCAAAAACCGGCGGCGGGCAAAATGGGCGAAAAATCACGTCTCAGCGGCGACAAGCTGGTGTTGAGTGCGGCGGACGGCTCCGTCTCCTTCATCGAGCTGACCGGACCGCAGGGCGGCGGGGTGCCCGGCGTCGTGATCCCGCCGGCATCCGGCGATGGTTCGGCCGGAAGCAAGAAGCGGATCGGCCCGGCGGGCGGCGAGCTGGCATCCGAAGACGGACAAGCCCGGCTGCGGATTGCCGAGGGCACGTTCGCCGAGGATACCGACGTGAGCCTGGAAAAGGTGGATTTGGAGTCATACGTCCTGACGGATGAGAAAGGCCGGAAGCTGCAAGGCTACGAGGCCTGGCAGGTAAGCGCGGATGCCGCGTTCGGCCGGAGCGCGGAGCTCGTGCTCGGCTATGCCGCGTAGCCGGAATGGCTCGCGGTGCGGGAGAAGCGGGCATTTACGTCTACGACGATGCGAACGGCCATTGGACCTATGTCGGCGGCATCACCGCGGACATCGAGCACACGGAAAGATGGGACGGCAAGATCAACGGCGTGCCGCTGCCGGAGGAGCGCTACACGATCTGCGCGTCGCCGGCGGAATATGACGGCACGGGCGTCTACTACGGCCAGATGGCCAGCTTCGAAATCGTGGGCTCCCGGCAGCCCAAGGCGCCGGGCGCGCTGACGGTCGAACCGGCGGCATCGGGCATGGTGAAGGTATCCGGCAACGCCGAACCGAATACGACCGTGCGGATGGACAGATCGCGCAAATTTCCGCCAAGGCGGTCAAGGATGGCCGGGAGTCCAGCTATTCCGAACAGGTTTCGTTCATCTGGGCTCGAGGATGGGCTATATGGGCAAAGCCGCGCCGGTCGTCCGAGGCGAGGAGGACGAAGAAGAGCCGGACCCGGGCACGGGCGGTCCGGTGCGCATTGATCCGGAGAACGGCCGCGACATTCCGGAATCGGACAAGGTGCTGCTGTCCGGCACGATGCACAACCTTACCCATGCTCCGGCCTACCGGAAGGTCGAAGGGATGCAGCCGGTCATCGGCAACTATTTGAACAAGCTGATCGACCGTATGGAAAGTGACATTACCGGCTATAAGGCGTCCGCGATCTCGTGCAAGTCTTGCGATGTCGCTGACATTCAGAACGCCATTGCGGGGAGCCAGGCCGATCCGGTCATCATTCAGGCGGGGCATCTGAACCTGGACAGCGACGTGACGTTCGGCAGCCCGACGAAGCCATTTGTCCTGCTGGTTCAAGGCATGAATACCAATCAGGCGAACGCGGTGACGATCTACGGCACGCTCATCGCGGAACATGCGCTGAATGCCAACCAGGGCACGAAGCTGACGGCCGCGGCGGTCGGCGGCAAATACGGCAGCGTATGGGTCGGCGGGCCTGTGCATTTGAACAATGACTCGAATGTGACGGTCTCCGACACGCTGTATGCGGGCAACCTGACGTACAACAACGGCACGCTGCAGATGAACGCGCGGCGCGTCGTCGTCGAAGGCCAGATGCATATCAACACGAATGTGGAGATGAACATCTCCGGCGAAATGGTCGTCGGCGCTATCGTCTCCAACAATCAGGTCGGCAATCTGAACATCACGGGCGGGGATCTGTACGTTCGCGACAACGTGAGCGTCAACAACAACCTGAACGTGACGACGGGCGGCGTGTGGGCGATCGGAAGTGGATCTGCGAAACAGGAAGATCGTCATTCACACGCTGGATGAACGCGAGGATCGGGCTGAGTACACGGACATCGTCTTCGAAGGCGTGCTTTGTCATCAGTTCGGACACCATTTCCCGGGCAGTATTCTGCTGGGGATCTTCGAGCAAGAGTCGGACCGCTTTTTTGCCAATGAGCAAATTCTGAATTTGCTTGAACAAGGCAAGAACCACGGCTGGCCGGTCATGTTCAGCAACATCACGGAATTGAAGGAGAAGATCAACCGGGAGCTATACAAGTACATCGAGATTCTGGTCTCCTACGGTTTCAACGGATGGGTCCTTGCTCAAAATTACAGCAAACAAGCCAATCCAATCTGAGCTCCGACACACAGGCACATCTCCCGGGCTTCTCCATCACGATTTCGCTTGAAAAGAAACTTTCCCCGGATTAGAAAAAACTTTTTATAGCCGCAAACAGTCTAATGTAATGATTGGAGTAAAAATGTCCCGCGCTCGGGTGGTCGGCATGACGCGATTAGCATTGGCCCTTTTTCTCCTGTTATTGGTGCTGTCCGGCTGCACACAGGCAAACGAACCGGTGAATGAGCCGGTACAGCCTGTTGTTGAAGATGCCATCGATCGCAACGGGGTAGACAAAAGGGAAGTTCCCATTGATCCCGGTCTCGTCAATAGCGGAACTGACGCCGCCCCCGAAGAATCCCCGCATGTACTGGCCGCGATCGATGATGCCGAAACATTCATTGAGGCCGTAAAGGCGAGGGACGCGGATCGGCTTGTTCAATTGCTTGGCGTCACCATGCATTTTATTGGCACGCGGATGGACCATGAAACGGCGGAAACTGTCATCGAGGGTTTCGCAACCAACTTTGATATGGATTCCCTGACGGTAACCATGAACAGAGAAGGAATTGCATGGGGACCTGCATACGGGCAATACGAATTCAAACTGTCCGACAACCGGGGTGAGAACCGGTTCGAACCCTGGTCCGATGAGGACCGGTTGTTGATCCGCTATGAGGAAAACGGAACTCGAATCTTCTACAATCCATATATCCGATATTTTCCTTTTGCGGGTGAAATGGTCTCGCACTACATGGAACTCATCCAGGCGGAAGACGCGGACGGGTTGGCTGTTTTTCTGAATCCGGACGACATCGTGGTGCCGATCTGGATCGCGGAAGAAACCATCGACAACTACAAGCAATTCCTGAATGGCGACAGTCCGAACATCCGCTATTTGAATCGTTTCTTCTTCGTCGTGGCCAATGACCGTAACGAGGAACACAGGATTCAGGTGATTTTTGGCGACGGACTCATGGGGATCAGGGACGAATTCATTCCCGAGTTTCAGTAAGAAGGGGTCATCACCGTGTTGTCATGTACGGAGGCACGCAAGGTGCTGTTTTCTTTTTTGAATCGGGAAATGCCTGTCAAGGAATTCGAGAAGTGGTTGTACGAGCATGATGAATTGGAGTGTTGCGCCCCGCTCGAGGCGTATCGTGAACTCCTGGCGATCGATTATAACGGCAAGTACGCCTATGATGTTATCAGGAAGATCATCGACGTGGGGGCCTGTGAGCTGGAAAGAATCAGGGACCTGCTCGGGGATTTCATCACTGACAAGTCCGGGATTGTGGAGTTGGCCGGGCGGATCTACCGCGAATATTGCAAAGGGTGCTATTTTCTCGAAAAGATTGCAAACGCTTTTATCACGACCGCCGACTATGACGAGGAAAAGATCTACGGCAATCGGAATCGACTGTTGGCGCAACGGGCGGAGCTGGTCCGGGAAGCGCGGCAAATCATTGACCTGATGGAACGGGGAGCAATAAGCATGACCGACGTAAGGGAATTCCTGGAGATCATCCCGCTGAGCAAAGACTTTCTGGAACCCGCAACCCGGCTCCTTGCCCGCTATATGAAATCGTCGTATGGGCGGGATGAAGAGCTCACATCGAAATGCGAAAAATCGTTGCTCGACCTGCTGGATGACGGAGTCGCCCAATTCCATCTGGCTAGACATGGGAACGATTGGGCCGGCTTCGTCGTTGTCTATTGGGGCTTCTCCACGGCTTCGGGAAGACCGGTCTTGCGCATTCAGGACATCTGCGTGGAGCCGTTGTTCCGAAACAGGGGAATCGGGACCCGGCTGCTTCAGTTTTGCGAGAAAATGGCGAGTGAAAAGGGGGCAAACAGCATCCGGCTGGAGACGAACGTGGGCAACACGGCCGCAAGAAGGTTGTACGCGAAAGCCGGTTTTGCGGAATTTCCCCAAAGGCTTGTCTGCATGAAGTTCCTGGAATCATAGAAGAACACATAGAAACGGGTGAGGACACTGAAACCGATCAGAAATTCCGCCAAGGCGGTTATCGTTGATAACAACCGGGTGCTCCTGACAAAGAATAAAGATGATCAGGGGTACTTTTATTTATTCCCCGGAGGCGGGCAAGAAAAAGGCGAGGAATTAAAAGCCGCGCTGATTAGAGAATGTATGGAAGAGATCGGTTGCAAGGTTGTTGTCGCGGATTTGGTATGTGTACGGGAATATATTGGCAAAAACCACGAGTTTGCGGAGTGGGATTACGACATCCATCAGGTTGAGTTTTATTTTGAATGCAGGATTGACGGAGAGGTACAAGAATTCAAAGGTTCCAATCCGGACAGTTATCAGGTGGATGTCGAATGGATTGAGTGTGACCGATTGGATGAGATCAGGGTTTACCCAAAGACACTCGCTGAGATGATCAGGAACAATCAAGCGAGACCGATCTATATTGGGGATGTCAACTGATCGTGTCGTAATTATTGATTAACCGAAAGATCTGAGAAGGTGGTGTCTGTGAAGTTCTATAAATTTATTTTGGTACTATTGGTCTCGAAGTAATGGAGAGGTGTTGCACCAGTTTGTAGGCATCGGAGATGCAAGTGTATTTCTCCATCTACTGATTGTTACTATCTCAACTTTCGCAGTATGAAATGGGCAAACAAGCCTTAATGTAGCTGGGTAAAGCGGCAATCCATTGCTGGAGTTGACGTTGAATCAGAGCCGAAAGCTTTTTTCCTGCTTTCGTTGCGATTTCGTTGATCAGATCGAGCAGTTGCTGCAAGGCGATCGCCCAGTCCAACGTGCCAACTTCGT
>NZ_QEWA01000006.1:0-4925 GCF_003390775.1 Thermobacillus sp.
ACGCGATCGAGTCCGCGACGGTCGGGCTGACCGGCGGGCTGGCGTACAACACTGGTGCCGCGATCAAATATCTGTGGCGCTGGAGTCGCAAGGGTGGGGCCGAAGACCTGCGCAAAGCGCGCTGGTACGTGGATCGACTGATCGCCGAGGTGGAGGGTGCGGCGGGATGATCACCGCCATCAAATGGGGCGCCATGTACGGGATGTTAGATGACGGAGACGAGATTCGTCCGGAGGTTGTCCAGCTAGGTGATCGTCTGATCATACCCGGCGACCGTATAACTCGGATCGGCAGCAAGGACCGGAGCTCGTTTCATATGCAGGGTGGCTTCTGGCTTGAATATGCCGGCCGGGTAGACAACGCTCTCCTGTTCACGTCCGGTCCGTCTGGAGTCGATGGCAACCCGTGGTATTATGCCTTTTTCTATGTCGATCCGGAGACTCTCCTTATTGGGGGTGGAACCGGATGCATGGACATCCGGGCAGACCGGATTGACTTCGCATCATAGGGGATGGGCCATGGAACACAAGATCGATCTTATTGCGCTTTTGAATTACATCGACCCGGCAACGCTCGACTACCAGGAATGGCTCAACGTGGGTATGGCCCTCAAGCACGAGGGCTATACCGCGGCGGATTGGGATGTCTGGAGCAAGCGTGACCCGGCCCGTTACCACCCCGGGGAGTGCTTCCGAAAGTGGGAAACTTTCGACGGCGCGACAAACCCGGTCACAGGCGCCACAATAACGCAAATGGCCAAAGAGCGCGGCTGGACTCCGCGGGGCAGCCGAGAGGATCGGGAGCTCGGCTGGGACGACGAAATCGCCGGTGATTATGTCGTCGTCGATCGCAACTGGATCGAAGGGCGAGAAATCCACGAGCCATCCGACTGGAACCCGGTCCAGCAGTTGATTACCTACCTGCAGACGCTCTTCGAAGCCAGCGAGCACGTCGGATATGTGACGGAGTCGTGGCGAAGCGAAGACGGGAAATGGCTGCCGACAAAAGGGGCATATGACCGGACGGCCGGCGAGCTGATCCAGGCACTCAGCAGCTGCGGCGGCGATATCGGCGCGGTCCTGGGCGACTACAACCCGGAAGCCGGCGCCTGGATACGCTTTAACCCGCTGGACGGCCGTGGAGTGAAAAACGAGAACGTGACCGATTATCGGTATGCCCTTGTTGAGTCCGACGACATGGACATTGAAAAGCAGCACGCCATCATGCGCGAGCTGGAACTGCCGATCGCAGTGCTCGTCTACAGCGGGGGCAAGAGTCTCCATGCCATCGTCCGGGTCGAGGCGGCCAACTATGATGAGTACCGGAAGCGCGTCGACTACTTATACAACGTCTGCAAAAAGAACGGACTCAGCATCGACAACCAGAACCGGAATCCGTCCCGACTTTCCCGGATGCCGGGCGTTGTGCGGAAGGGCAAGAAGCAGTTCATCGTCGACACCAATATTGGCAAGTCGAGCTGGACGGAATGGTACGAGTGGATCGAGGCTCAGAACGACGATCTACCGGATCCGGAAGGATTGGCGGACCACTGGAACAACATGCCGCCGCTGGCGCCGGCGCTCATCGAAGGCGTGCTGCGGCAGGGGCACAAGATGCTCATGGCCGGACCGTCGAAGGCCGGGAAATCGTTCGCCCTAATCGAGCTCTCCATCGCGATTGCAGAGGGAACGAAATGGTTCGGCTGGCAATGCGCGCAGGGAAAAGTGCTGTACGTTAACCTGGAGCTTGACCGAGCCAGCTGCCTGCACCGCTTCAGGGACGTGTATCAGGCGTTGGGGCTGCCGCCGCGGAACATTGACAAGATCGACATCTGGAACCTCCGCGGCAAGTCCGTGCCGATGGATAAGCTCGCGCCGAAACTGATCCGGCGCGCGGCCAAGAAGGGGTACATCGCCGTTATCATCGACCCGATATACAAAGTCCTTACCGGCGACGAAAACAGCGCTGATCAAATGGCCCACTTTACGAATCAATTCGACAAGATCGCAACGGAGCTGGGCGCCAGCGTGATTTACTGTCACCATCACAGCAAGGGCGCCCAAGGCGGCAAACGGTCGATGGACCGGGCCAGCGGATCAGGAGTCTTCGCCCGGGATCCGGACGCGCTGATCGACCTTGCGGAACTTGAGGTTACAGAATCGCTGCTCAAACAGGAAGAAAACAAAGCGATCTGCGGCGTGTATCACGATCTGCTCGCCAAGTACAACTGGGATTACCTCAATGAGCATGTGTCCCAGGACGACGTGCTGAGCGCGAGAGCGATGGAAGAGCACGCCAGGAAGGCCATACCGGACCGCATGGCTGAAGCACAGGAAGCGGTCAGGCAGGTCGTCCAGAGTGTGCGGAAACGGACGGCCTGGCGAGTGGAAGGGACGCTGCGCGAATATGCGAAGTTCGATCCGCTCAATATCTGGTTCCAGTACCCAATTCACCGCGTCGACGATGTCGGCAGCCTAAAGGATTTGCATCCATACGGGGAGCAGGAGGCGTGGAAAAAGGCTGCCGGCAAGCGCAAGGAGTCGGCCGAGAAGGAGCGCCGATCCAAAGAAGCGCAGTTTGAGGACGCGGTGGCCAACTGCAATTTCGGCGATCCGCCATCCGTGAGGGACGTCGTGGATTGGTTTGCAAAGGCCGGGAAAGAGGTGTCCGAACGGACGGTACGGGATTGGATCAAGCGATATGGTTATACGCTCAAGGACGGCCTGATTGTCAAAGTCGACGATTAGGAGGTGTTTGACTTGCAAGGATTCAACCTCAAGCAGGTCTGCAAACAGATCAAGGCTGCAGGCAGAAACAACATTCTGTGGTGGCGTAACGACGGGCGATTTTACATCACAAATCGGCACTGGATCATTCGGTTGCCGGACGATAAGTTGCCGCGGGAGATCCTGATCCAGCTCTTTTCGATCTTTGCCGAGATTCCCGCAGACGGCCAGATCCTTTCTGCAGTTGTCAGGAACAAAGAAAGCATTTCGATCCCGAAGGATTTGGACATTGTTTACGGCCACATGAAGAACATTAAGCCGGGAAAGATCACGCCGTTCATCAAGACATCAGAATCCAAGCACATTCCGAATCTGCGGGTGATTCAGTACAAGGATCAGATCCTTTATGTAAACGACGACTACATTCGAATGGTCGATATCGAGCGAGAGACGCCCTATTGCACGGGCAAGCATTCCCCGGTGTTCTTCCTGGACGGCACGTTCGCTGTTCTCCCGATGCGGCAAGACGACAGGTCGCGAAACGAGGAGACGGAGTTCATCAACAGCAAATTGATTGCGGCGACCATGGTTGATGCCGCCGCCGCCAACAACTGATTGATGGCGGACACCATGATTATTGCCGCCGCCGCCATGAAGAAAAACGCGGCGGGAACCATGGTGTTCGCCGCCGCCGCCGAACCGCAGGCGTGCCCTATATATTATATCGCGATATATCGCGCGCGCGATGTAATTATATTATTTGATTTTAATTTCATGATTATGATGACTGATAAGTCAGAGAAGGCTGCCGCCGTAAGGTAGGCGGCGGCAGCCCCTTCTGACATCACTGACTACCCGCGCGAGAAAGGGAAGAGGATCATGGCAAAGCAAAAAGTGTATGCCAACAAATACTGGGAAGAAGAGAAAGCCGAAACAATCGAGTTTGGAAACTCATTCATCCGCTGTTATGACCGGGCCGGGAAACTGCAGTTCGGAGTGAAGTACCGCAATAAAGCCGGTGAAGATGTCTACCAGGTCAAGTTCGTGCTCGACCGCAAAGAACTTTTCTCCAGCGATGAGGCGCCGAGCTACCTCCGGCAGCTGATCAGCGACTGGGAAGAGATGATCGAGGGTCGTGGCGATGACGACTGAATTCTTCGTGCCGATGCGCAAAGTCCCGACCGTCACGCATCAGCAGAAACAGGTCACCATGAGGAACAGCAAGCCGGCATTCTACGAGCCGGCCGAAGTGAAGACAGCCAGATCGAAGCTCCTGGCACACCTCGGGAAGCACGTGCCTGCAAAACCCTACACCGGACCAATTCGGCTCATCGTCAAGTGGTGCTACCCGATCACGGGTAAGCATGCGAATGGCGAGTGGAAAACGACCAAACCGGATGTGGACAATGCGCAGAAGCTGCTCCAGGATTGCATGACTGCTCTCGGATTCTGGAAAGACGATGCGCAGATCGCCAGCCTGATCGCCGAGAAGTTCTGGGCGCGGATCCCGGGCATCTATATCCGGATCGAGGAGCTGTAGCCGATGGACTACAGGCGGTTTTATGACGAGGTCGTCGAATGGATCGGACAAGCCAACCAGCAGGCCATGCAGCACGGGATGGCGAGCGAGGCATTCTGGGGCTGGGTGACGAGCTCTACGGCGGACATTTGCCGGCGATATGGCGACAATCCGCTGGTGATCCGGCAGATGATGATGCTGACGGAATGGCTCGAGAGCGCGATGGAAAGGAGCAAGGCGCCATGAAACCCCACCGCCTGTACAGACACAGCAAGCGCGTCAGCAGCGAGACTGGCGTGGTGATAACCGCGCCGGCTCCGCCGATCAGACGAGCGACGTATCAGGAGCGGATCGACATCATTCGCAAGGTGTTGGCTGCGTCGCCGCCGGCTGAGCGGCGGGCGATGCTGGTAGAACTGGTGAGGGAGGAGCTGAGCGAGTCATGAGCGCGAAACATGTGCTGGTATGCTGGGAGTGCGGCCACCCGGGGGAGCTGCGGGACAACCAGACGTACTGCGACCATTGCGGGCCGGGCGTGGAGCTGGTGGCGGCGCCGGATGAGGCGAGCGTGTACGGGATTGACTGCCGGGACGGGAGGTGTGAGTTTTGATGAGCACTATCCTTTCGGCCAAAACGGTGACGACCCGGAAACCGCACGCTTGTTGGGGCTGCGGCATCAA
>NZ_QEWA01000005.1:0-4375 GCF_003390775.1 Thermobacillus sp.
TATTTGTCCGCGCTCAATTATGCTAAGATGGGAGTAGCTCATGAATGGATCCTCCTGTACGAATGGGTGTTGTGGTGACTTCCATTTTACACGAATCCATCCATGGGCTCCTTTATTTTTATCTGTCGCACTTCATATTACAATTCGTCAAATCGAAAGAGGTGAGCCAAGAGGCTCCCTCTTTTTTCTTGATTTCCTGATGACACTTTGGTTTCTCCATTGTTACCATATCAAGACCACTCCACCATCGCCTTGATGACCCCGCTCTCCGGCCGAAGCCACTCGTCGAAGGCGTCGATCATCGCGTCGAACGGCGCGCGATGCGTAATGTACCGGTTCGCGTCGATCGCGCCGCGCCGGACGGCATCAAGCACATGTTCGAAATCTTCGCGCGTGGCGTTGCGGCTGCCCATCAGGGTGGTCTCGCGCTTGTGGAAATCCGGGTGCGGGAACGTGATGTCGTTTTTGACCAGTCCGACATAGACCAACGTTCCGCCGTGGGCGAGATAGCCGAGGGCATCCATCATCGACCTGGCGTTGCCGGTTGCATCGAGGATGATGGTCGGGAGATCGCCGTCCGTCAGCTCCGCGATCCGTTTCATCGGATGATCCAGAGCGTTCACGACTTGATCCGCGTCCGCCCAGGATCGGGCGAAAGCAAGCCGGTCATCGTTCACGTCCATGACGATCACCCGCGCGCCGGCGAGCCTCGCGAAGGCGGCCGCGCCGAGCCCGATCGGTCCGGCGCCGATCACGAGCGCCGTCTCGCCGCTGCCTGCGCCCGAGCGTCGCACCGCATGGGCCCCGATGGCCAGCGGTTCCAGTACGGCGGTCTGATCGAGCGTGAGCCCGTCGGTCTTGATCAGATGGGTGACCGGCACGGTGATGCGTTCGCGCATGCCGCCGTCGGTGTGAACGCCGAGCACCCGGAGACCCGCGCAGCAGTTCGTCCGGCCCCTCCGGCAGGCGATGCACGTCCCGCAGTGCAGATACGGCATGATGGCGACCTGGTCGCCTTCCTTGAGCCCCGCCTCATTCCCGCCGATCCATTCAATGGTTCCCGCCAGCTCATGGCCGAGAATGCGGGGATAGGTGAAGTAGGGCTGGTTGCCCTTGAAGGCGTGCATGTCCGTTCCGCAGATGCCGACCCGGCGGATCCGGACGACGGCCTCGCCCGGACCGGCCGCGGGCTCGGGCAGATCGTCCCGCATCCGGAAGACGCCGATTTCCTCGCATACAATGCCTCTCATACGCAAAATAAACCTCCCTGCGCAACGTTACACCCGGATGTTCTCGTTGTACTCCGGCCGCCCGCTGACCCAGGTGACGTTATGGACGGGCGCAAGCAATTCAAGCACTTCCCGGAGCAGTTCCTCGTCGATCGGCTCGAGGGTCCATCGGGTGTTGCGCGCGATATTGTCCGGGTTCGCCGTGCTGACCAACGTCGTCGGAATCCGTTCGTTCCCCGTCGAGAACTGGATGGCCAGCTTGGCGATGTCGGTTCCCCTGGCGGCGCAAAATTCGGCGGCCTTCCTGCAGGCGGCTTTCAGCTCCGGGGAAGCCGGGTGCCAGTCGGGCGTGCCGCGCAGGCTGAGCAATCCCATGGACAAGGGCGACGCGTTGACGAGGCCGATGCCGCGCGCTTCCAGCATCGGCAGCAGATCGAGCAGCGCCGTGTCGTTCAGCGAGTAGTGGCAGTAGGAGAGGATGACGTCCGCGTCGATCTGCGGGAGCATTTTCTCGAACAGCTGCAGCGGAAGGCCGGAAATGCCCCAAAACCGGATTTTGCCCTGCTCCTTCAGGCGCATCGCGGCCGGCACGGCTTCTTCCAGCACGATATCCGCCGGCACGAACTCGATGTCATGCAGGAAAAAAAGATCGACATAATCGGTATGGAGCCGGGTCAGACTTTCTTCGAGGCTCGACTGAATCCGCCTGGCGGAAAAATCGAACGCATCCACGCCGTAGCGCCCCGCCTTGGTGGACAGCAGGAACTTGTCGCGCGGGATGTCGCGGATTGCCTTGCCGAGCACCGTCTCCGCGCGGGTCAGCCCGTAATACGGGGAGACGTCGATGTAGTTGATGCCGGCGTCAATCGCGGCATGCACCGTACGGATGCTCTCGCTTTCGTCCGCCTCGCGGAACACGGAACCGAGCGAGGATGCGCCGAAGCTCAAGACCGAGACATCGAGGCCGGTATTGCCGAGTTTCCGGTATCGCATCGGGGTGTCGCACCTTCCTTGGATTCAAATTCGGTACACGTTCCGGGCGTTCAGGCCGAACAATGCGGCCCGCTCGCGCTCGCCCCAGTTGTCCGGCAGCGCCTGGAGCAGCACGTCCATCACTTGGTCGTATTCGGCCGCCAGCAGGCATACCGGCCAGTCGCTGCCGAACAGCACGCGATCCGGGCCGAACAGGTCGAGCACGCGGCGGACATAAACCTTGAAGTCCTCCGGTTTCCAGTTGTGATGGTCCGCTTCCGTCACCATGCCGGACAGCTTGCAGTACAGATTGGGATAGCCGGCGAGGACCCGCATATGGGTGAGCCACGGTTCGATCTCTCGGTCCCGGATGCGTGGTTTCGCGATGTGATCGATAACACCGCGCAGATGGGGAACCTGCTCCAGCAGCTTGACCAGCGGTTCCAGCTGGCTGCTCTTCACGAGCAGATCGACGGTCGCGCCTTCGTCCGCATAGCCTCGGAGCGCCTCGACGAACGCGGGCTCGAGAATCCGGCTTGCGTCCGGCATATCCTGGATCATGATGCGGAAGCCGACGAACTTCGGATGCCGGCGGAACCGCTCGTAATGCCCGCGGTGGGCCGGATCGAACAGGTCCAGCCACCCGACCACGCCGAGAATCGTGGCGTCCGCATCGGCCAGGGACAGGATGAACTCGGTTTCCTCGATCGTCGGAGCGGCTTGCACCAGAATGGTGCCGTCCAGTTGATGCGCTTTCAAATGCGGGGACAGGTCGGCCGGCAGAAAATCCCGGTACAGGACGGGGTACTCGGGCGTAATCCAGCCGTAGTCGCCCCGCTCGATCTTCCAGTAATGCTGATGGGCGTCGATTCGCACCGTTTGGCCCCCTTTCGCATGGCAAATGTACGGTTATCTTCATTATACGGGCGCGCAAAGGGAATAAAATGGCCGCCGTTTGCGTGAATGTACCTTATTTTGATGTGGTTGTCCATTGTTTAGAATTAATGCTTAATAATATTTAAAGTTGTCCCATAATTTCACTGGCGTCATTGTTGCCCATTGATCGAGCGGATCGGGGAGGAAACGGAAAGGAGGTATGATCGGAATGCGTCATACGCTTGTCATCGGGGGTTCCGGCATGCTGGCCGACGCAAGTCTGTGGCTGGCCCGACAGGGCCGCGAGGTGACGGTGATCGGCCGGAATCCGCAAAAGCTGAAGCGGCTCAGCGATCAGCATCCGAATCTGCATGGCGTTTCGGCGGATTATTCGCGCGCCGCGGAGTTTGCCGAGACGTTGAACGATATGATGCGGAAATGGGGGCCCGCCGATCTCGTCATCGCGTGGATTCATCACGACGAGGAGCGCGTGATCGGACAGACGGCCGAGGCCATCCGGCTCGCGGGCGGAGCGGATTTCGGCTGGGAGCTGTACCACGTCCTGGGCAGCAGCTCCAATCTGGACGAGATGCTCCGGAAAATTGCGGTGCCGCCCGAATGCGCCTGCCATCAGGTTCAGTTGGGTTTTGTCATCGAGGGAGGCCGGTCCCGTTGGCTGACCCATGACGAAATCAGCAACGGAGTAATTGAATGTATCCAGAACAATCGGCGCCGCCATGTGGTCGGCACGCTGGAACCATGGGAGAAGCGACCCGGATATTGAGGATGGAGACGACAGACGATGAAGGCCGAACAGGATGAAAGCTCCTGTTCGGCCTTTTATGGTACGCCCGGCATGGGCGTCATCTCTACGGTGAAAGTCCGGAATGGGGGCTGGCGAGCGCCTACCATTAGCCGAGGGCAAGGGTGTCGGTCGCGAGGCCGAATCTGAAGGAAGCCTCAAGGCAAACGCACGGGCCAAGGTACACGAACTGGATTCGAGGCAGGGTTAGCCGGATGAGTTGCCCACACACAACGAAATCCAAAGCCGCCAAAGGCTAATCCTGTAGATTCAGTGGTCGCGGGCGGAAAGATGACGCTCTTATCCGGGGAGGCCTGCGGAATACGCGAAGACCCTTCGTAACCGCAGCCGGGAGGCTGCGCTGAATCCGCAGGAGTCAGCAGAGGCCATAGTGCGTGCGTGGCAGCACGATCATCAGGCGGGTTCAAGTCCCGCTGAGCCTCGGACTAGGGGGCTCATATCCAAACCCGGGGGTAATGCCTCGGGGGCCGGCAAA
>NZ_QEWA01000004.1:0-3878 GCF_003390775.1 Thermobacillus sp.
AAAGTGCTGCATAGGAGCCTCCTCCTTTGAGGGTGTTTTTTTGCCAAATTCCACTCTACCAAAGGAGAGGCTCTCTTTCTATGTCCGCTTTTTCCAATCTTTACCCCAACGCTAATTTTACTCTAACTCGGAAGAACGTGCGGCAGACGGGGAGACGAGATGGTAAAGAAGGAATATTCCGGCCGATTTTTTACGCCAAGATTACACTTGCCTAACAACTTGTCGACGCAAATTGACACGCATGCCGGTGCTCCCATAGGATAAAAGTAACCGATTAAAAGCGCTTACATTCCGGGGGAGGGGATCCGCATGAGATCGAAGGTCATGCATCTTGAGGCCGGCATTTCAAGCAGCGGTCCGGCTGCGCTGCCGGGTCCCGCGCTGCTGCCCGGCGCCGGTCCCGGTCTGCCTGTTCTGCCCGACGATCCGCCGGCGGAGCAGCGCGCTCCTGCGACACCCCGGCACAAAGGCCTGAAAGTCGCCGTCCTCGCGCTCGCCTCCCTGACGGCGTTCGCGCTGCTGATCTTCACGGCCGCCCACGGCCTCATCGCCTGGCGGCTCGCCTATCCCGCCGTCGCGCCGCTCGCCTCCGATCCGATGCAGGCGAAGCAGCTGGCCTACTCCGAATTTGTCATCCCCGCATCGGGCGGCATTCCCGCCGTCAGCGGCTGGTACATCCCCGCCACGGCCGGCGGTTCGCGCACCATCATCTTCAGCCACGGCTACGGCACGAACCGGGAGGAACCGTGGGTTCCGATGTACGATCTGGCCGAGACGATGCATCTGCTGGAGTACAACATCATTCTGTTCGATTACGGCTACGCCTCCGCCGAAGACCGGGCGCCGGCGACGGGCGGCGTCACGGAGTCGCGCCAGCTGGTCAAGGTGATCGAATACGCGAAGGAGACCGGCGCGGACGATATCATTGTCTGGGGTTTCTCGATGGGCGCGGGAACGGCGCTGCAGGCCGCTTTCCTGACGGACGACATCGCGGCGATGATTCTGGACAGCACGTTCATCGCCGACGCCGGCACGCTCGCGCTGAATCTGGCGGAGTTCTCGCCGGTTGACGGATTTCCGTCGCCTTCGCTCGTCGCGGCGTTCTTCCCGCTCTGGTCCGGCACCCGCCTCGCCAGCATTCCGTCCGACCGGATCAAAAGCACCTCCTACGACATGCCGATCCTGCTCATCCACGGGACGAACGATGCGAAGGCGCCGGCTTCGATCGCCGAGACGATCGCCGCGAATCAGCGCCATCCGCTGTCGTCGGCCTGGATCGTGCCGGGCGGGCAGCATGAGATGATGTTCCGCACGCACACCGAAGAATATATGCAGCGCGTCACCGCTTTTCTCGCCGGCATAGGATAACCTGCTCCGCGAATACATCTCTTACGGAAGCATCCGGCAAGAGAGACGCGGAAGGAGGAATGACGCGCCGTGACCTTGAGCGAGAACGAAACGCCGTCCGATCCGGCCGAGGCCATCGCCGCCTGGAAAAGGGAAGAGCAGCGGACGGCCGCTGAACTGTCCCGGCGGATTGCGGCGTTCAATCCGCCCGGCGCCCGCCTGCTCGGCGACTGGGTGCCGGTCTTCGATTATACGGCACGCTGTGCCGAGTATTGGCGGCAGGCCCGGGCGGATCCGGCAGGCGGGTTCGCCGCGATCCCGGAGCCGCACGGCCGGGCACTGGAAGAAGCCGCATACGCCCAGACCGAAGCGTTCGCCGGCCATCTCGAGCGGCTGGCGGACGGCGCCCGCATCAGCGGCCGCGCGGAGGAGGCGGATGCGCTCGCGCAGGCGGCCGCGGCGGCACGGGCGCGGCTGGCGCGGCGGGAGCATCAGGAGCCGGGCGGCGCGGCGGACGCCGGCCAGAAGCTCCGCAGCGAAGCGGAGGACCGCAGTCCTCCCGATCGCAGCCGGCCCTGGCGTGCGGTGCCGATCGGCGGGCATACGCTGCCGCCGCTGCCCTACGCTTACGATGCGCTGGAGCCGTACATCGACGAGGCGACGATGCGCATCCATCACGACCGGCACCACCGCGCCTACGTCGACGGTCTGAACCGGGCGGAGCGGGCGCTGCAGGCGGCCCGCGCCTCCGGGCAGTTCGATCTCGTGAAGCATTGGGAGCGGGAGCTGGCGTTCAACGGCGCAGGCCACTGCCTGCACACGATTTTCTGGAACGTGATGTCGCCGCAGGGCGGCGGACGGCCGACGGGTGCGCTCGCCGACGCCATCAACGCAAGCTTCGGCAGCTTCGACGCCTTTCAGCGCCAGTTCTCCGCGGCGGCGGAGCAGGTCGAAGGCGGCGGCTGGGCGATCCTCGTCTGGATCCCGCGCAGCGGCCGGCTCGAGATTCTGCAGGCGGAGAAGCACCAGAACCTCTCCCAATGGGACGTCGTGCCGCTCCTTCCGCTTGATGTGTGGGAGCACGCGTACTATTTGAAACACCAGAACCGCCGCGCCGACTACATCCGGGACTGGTGGAACGTCGTGAACTGGCCTTACGTCGCCGAACGGTTCGCGAAAGCGTCGCAGCTGCGCTGGGAGCCGTATTGACAGAACATCCGCGGAACATGATGCCTAATCGAGCAGGAGAGGGCGGCCAGCCCCCGACCTCTCACAGCACCGTACATGCGGGTCCGCATACGGCGGTTCCGAAGGTTAACAATGCTCAAGGTAGCGAGAAAGCAGACTTTTCAGCCCTCTTGCTTCCCTATAGGAAGTCGGGAGGGCGTTGTCTACTTCATCTCCCGACCTACGGAAATGATGTACAGCACCGTTGACAGCCCCGGCAGGAACACCTCTTTTGTGACCTCGCCGTTCGCTTTGACAAGCGGCAACGGGGGGTAACTCGGGCGATTGTAGGAATCGACGGAGAAACCGTCATCAGAAGTCGTCAACGGCTGAATATCGGCTTTGCCGGCCTCGATGTCTTTACCCGATACGTTGATCCCGGTTACCGTAAGAAACCTGCCTTCTCGATTGACCGCATAGGATTTCAAATGGATGGCATGTTCATCAACAATTTGCGCCATATCAATCGTCTCAAACTGTTCAAACGGCTTTCCCTTGACGACCCGTTCATCCCGGATATGCAGATATCCATGCTCGGCGTTCCATGTCCACTCCATGTCGGTACGATCGAGAATAAATCGTATGGGAACGAACATCGCGCCGTCGATCAGCACCGGAATCGTATCCATGTCCGTTTTCTCGCCATCGATCACAACTGTCGTCGATCCGATCGTAAACCTGAAGGTATGCTCCACAAAGTTCACGGATGCGCTCCTGGTCATTGCGTCATAGGCGACGGTTCCGCCCATCAAGTCCCGAATGGCGCGGACCGGAATCAACAGGCGATTCTTCTCGTCAACAAACGGCGCGTGCGGATGGGTGTAGAGAATGTAGAAGCGGTCAATTTTCAAATAGATGGGCGTCTCCCGATCCGGCAGCTTTTCCAGGTTGTTCGCAAATGCGCTTCCCGCGAACGTCAACACGAAGACCGACAGCATGACCGTGGCAACAAATCCTTTGAAAGGTTTCATGGCCAATCCTCCCATACTCACAATAAAATAGTCGTCATATGGAAGACGACTATTTTAAAGCATCAGTTTCAATCATTTGTAAATGGAAACATATCCATTGGACCGGTGGATGTAAGACGGTATGCAATCAATCGTTCCATACCACATATTTTTGGTTGTATCCCAGTAGCTATATTCAGAGTATGATCCCCACGAATAATAGTAATCCTGAATTTCGAAAGTCCGGAATAGCGCTAGTCGGATGAAGCGATCAGCAAAGATTCCATTCAATTTTGTGGCTGTTTTTCCAGTCAATTCGAGTGATTGCAGGCTAGATGGGTAAACGTTCCCCCT